>JABDCQ010000015.1 GCA_013288075.1 Chlamydiota bacterium
TCGATTAGAAATCGATTTGCGCGTTTAATACCCAACCTTGGAATGTGATATCGCCTTGATTAGAGGTATAGAAACCTTGCTCAAAAGAATCCACAAACTTGAGGTATTGGTTTTGTCCAAAATACATGTGTTGTTCCCAACCAGCTTGAATTCTGAGACGGAAGCTGTCGCAGCTAAAGAGATCTTCCCAACGAAGACCAGCAGCTAAATCTGTAATAGCTCTTCCAATACGAGGATTATCTTTTACGCTTAGGTTACTAACAGCAACTCCACTACCAGTTGTGGTTGTTTGTGTTCCTGTAACGTTGAAATATCCATAAAGAAGAGAAATGGCACCATCTGCATAAATACTAAAGCCTTCTCCTAGACCCCATTGAGTGTCTAGTCCTGTTCTTAGTCCAAAGCCCCAGAATTTATTGCGGAACTTAGGTTCAACATCAGTTAAGATTCCTGCGCTGATATAGCCGTAATCAACTTTATAGCGTTGGTTTAACCATGCAGATCTTAGGCCTCCAAATGGTCTTAATGTAAGATATTTGCTAACAAAGAATTCTCTTCCTAATTCGAAATCTAATACGTTTAGGTGTAATTTTTGTCTTGCACTTGCTGTAGTAAGAACTCCTGCATGAGGCAGTTGTAGCGGGTTAATGAGCGTAGGAATAAGCGCTCCACCAAAAGGCACAGTTTGACTGCTTTCATGACTGGTATAGAATCTTGTCCAGTTAAGGTACATATCCCAACCATCGTGAGGCATATTGTATCCTACGCCTATTCTAAAACCTGGGTTCCAGTGACGGCTAACATTTTTTACACGTGCATTAGTAAGAGATCCTACAGATCCTAAATCTCCATTAAAAGAACTAAAGTTCTTAATTACGTAGCCAAGGCCATTTTCTTGTCCTTGCCAGTAAAGGAAGTCACCCGTGATAAAGAGGTCAGCTCCACATTCTACAACAGGTCTAGCAGCAGGATTAATCATCCCGTAGCAGCCTTTTGTTTGCTCTAAACAGCAAACGCGGTTTTCTAAATTTCTTAGTTGCGCATCATCGTAATCAGCATTTACAAGAGCTGTAAATGTGAAAAGAGAAGAAGCGCCAAGTGCTAATAGTTTTCTCATATAAAGAATTCCCTAGGTTGAACAATTCACAATTTTTTTGCTGAGCAATTTTGCTTGCTCGAATCCTAATTCCCACAGTGAAGACCTTAGAATGCAAAGTTGCATCTCAATCTAGTTTTTTTGATGTATTCAGGTCAACAAAAAACTAGTAGAGCACTACTTAAGCATCGGAATGAGTGTGTTGATATCTTTGATCCAGAGAAGAGATTGGTTGCCCATTTGCTTGAGAATAAAAAACCATCCGGCAAAAAGAAGAGCAAGGCCTAAGAACGATTTTAAGGACATACCAAGAAAAGCAATTTGCACTTGAGGCGCTAAGCGGTTAGCAATTCCTAAAAACATTTCAGCCATCAAAATAGCAACAAGAGAAGGCGCTGCAAGTTGTATAGAAATGGCTGTGACTTTGGTAAGAAGTCCTGCAACAATTCCCCAGATAGGCTGGGTGGAATTAAAAAGACTTGGATCTATAAAGCTTGTTGCAGGAACAATAGTATAAGATTGAAGAACGCTATCTAAAAATAAAAAAGGGCCGCCCACTTCAAAGAAAACAAGGATCATGATGTAGTTATAAAACATCCCGATAGAGCTTGTTTGGGTTTGCGTTGTAGGTTCTGTCACTTGAAGGGAAGACGATCCTCTTTGAAAGTCAATCAGGTTTCCTGAAGATTCGACGATGTAAAAAGGAAGAGCGCCAAAAAAAGCGAGGATGATGCCAATAAATAATTCTTTTAGCAAGCTTCCTACATAGCGCATATCAAAGCTAAGGGCATGCGTTGAAGACGTGATAAGATGAGGAAGCATGATAGCAACAAGAGCAATGGCAAGCCCCATTTTCACTCCACCAGGCAGTTTTGCCCCTAAAAAGGGAACAAGAGTCACAATAGGGGCAATGCGCATAAGACCTAAAAAAAGAAGCGCTAAAAGGGATTCTGGCGGCATTTGGGGAAAGCTTAGGACGTAAGAGAGATAATCGGTAGTAGCCGGCATTGCGTTAGTAGGTCCATTTATAGAAATTATTCAAGATTGTGGTTGTAAATTGGACCATCTGAGACCCCAGCCATCCTCCCATAAAAAGCAGCGTAACAATAACGGCAATGAGTTTTACTGTAAAAGAAAGGGTTTGCTCTTGAATTTGTGTTGCGGCTTGGAACACAGCAACAAATAGCCCAAGGACCATGCTTATCAGAATGGGGGGGCCAGAAAGCAGGAGAATAAGGAGCAGCGCCTGATAAGAAAGCTGATAGATTTCTGCAGAAAACATAAATTTTTCTCCTTACCTAAACGTCATAACAAGGCCTTGAATAATAAGTGTCCATCCATCGACCATAACAAGTAGCAGCAGTTTTAATGGAAGGGCTATAGTCAAAGGCGAGAGCATCATCATTCCCATCGCAAGCAAAATATTTGAGGTCACAAGATCGATGACAAAAAAGGGCAGATAAATCAAGACCCCTATCTCAAAGGCAGCTTTTAACTGAGAGGTGATAAAAGAGGGGATAACAACAATAAAATCTGTGGGTTTTAACGTTTCTCTATACCCTTGTGGAAACGATTTATAAGCGAGCTGATAAAAGCTTGTCATGTGCTTGGGCGTTGTATTTCTTTCTAGAAAAGCGCGCAGCGGTTCCTTGGCCTTGTTTGCTACCCCTATAATAAATGTTGCTGTAGGGGCAGAGATGAGCTCTTGCGGGGCCTCTTTATGGATATATTCTTCAGCTGCCGTATACATGGCAAGGCCTGTAGGAAACATCACATAAATTGTCATGATAAGAGCAATCCCGTTAAGCACCTGGTTAGGAGGAGATTGCTGAACACCCAAGGCATTGCGCAGTAAGGAAAGAACAATAACAATTTTTACATAAGAGGTAAGGAGCATGATAGCGAAGGGCAAAATCGAGAGGCCGGCTAAGACAGCTAGCTGGCTAATCAACGTAGGAGGGTTGCTCCCTTCAGGAGGATTTAATCCTGCTATAGGATTCGGCAAAAGGCCTGCTGGTTCATCCTGAGCAAACATAAAGCCTGTACAAGAAAGAAAAAGAAATACTAAGAGAAAGAGAAGGCGCGTTTTGTTATTTTTCCACATGGCAATCCGAAACTTACGTTATTAGAACAGGATATTACCATTTGAGACAAATTTAGCAACAACATATTGAGGAATGAAGAGAAGAGTAACAAGATATACAGGATAGTCAAGATATGCAGGATGAAGAGAGAGAGGATAGTATTTTTTTCTTTTCTTCTCTTCCTCTGTGTGCTCTGTGATCTCTGTGGTAAAAAAAATATGCTAATATGTTAGATGCAGTGTTCTGCGATAAATTTTTACCACAGAGATCACAGAGCACACAGAGGGAAGAAAAAAAGAAAAAAAATTCTCTTCATCCTGTATATCTTGCCTTATCCTGTCCATCCTGTTATTCTTCTCTTCTTCTTTCTTTGTTACATGTATCGCTTGAAGGCGGCTTCAAGGGCACGGAATTGGTTTTCGAGGGTGGCGTTGATGATCCCTTTTTCTGTTTCGATGATGCACCCGCCTTTGGTGATGTCGCCTCTTTCTTGAATGATAAGGCTTTCGACTTGCTCAAGAATGGCTTTAATTTGAGGCTTTTCTTTGTCTAGAAGCTCTTTATCTTCTTTATTGACATAGATGGTAATTTTTTTATTTTGAGTTACAGGAGCTATTGCTTGAATGACAATATCCACAATGGAATCCGGGTGGAGCTCAAGTTCTTTTCCCACAATTTTCTTTGCAGCTTTTAGCGCTAGGGGCAGCACTTGTGCTAAGGTGTCATTTTTGATTTTATTGAGTGTTTGCTCAAAATAAAGAAGCTGTTCATGAAATTTAAGAAGACCGTCTTGAAAGCCTTTTTTTTCTGCTTCTTCTTCGAGGGTTCTGCATTTTTCTTGGGTTTCATCTAAAAGTCTTGCCGCATCTTCTTCCGCTTTTTCTACAATCTCTTTGCCGCTTACAAGGAGGCTAAATTCTGAAGCAGGAATTACTTTTTCTGCTTCTGCTAAATGGATGTCGCCTTGGAAAATAAGAGAGAAAAATTTCATGGTGAACTGCTCAACGTTAAATTTTTTATATTAGGAATTAATTCTAAGACTTGGTTTAAAAGCAAAGTTGATGCTTTTTCGCTTTCTACGGGAGTGTAAAAAGAGGTAAGCGCTTTTCCCATATTGTTATCGAGTTTATGGGTAATATACCAAAAAAGGCTTTCTCCATGACCATAAAGAGCTTTTGAAAGGCGGTTTAATCCTCTTTGCAAAATAGCAGCTTTTAATGCAGTGATATTTCCATCCCATTTAGCAACCCCTATTGGCTTAAATACAATAGGTTCTTTTTGTTGCATAAGAGTTTTTAAATAAAGCGCTTCGTGTTTGGTAAGAACATTTTCAATTTGTTTAATTTTTGCATTATCGATGATAAGGCGCATTTCTACAGACAGATCACGGAGGCCTAGAAAGGAGCTCAGTAGGTAAAGTTCTTCCGCAGTCAAACTTAAAAGCTCATTTAAAGGATCTTCTGGCAGCCGTTTTGCAGAAACAACTTCTTTGCCCTTGAAGAAACTTGTTAAAAGATAGTTTTTTAGAAATGTTTTCGCGATAGGAGTTAGGCTGTAAGGATTGTTTGTAAGGAGGAGCGTTTTTCTTAACCCTTTTGCCTGAGATTCTGTAAGAGCGGAAAGAAATAGGCGCATTTCTTCTTCTGTATGCATTCTTATAAAGGGAGCTAGCCAAGAGTAGTGGATGTGGTCAAGCGTATCTTCGTAGCAAACTTCCATTAAAGGGTCTTTTAAGGGAGGAATTTGCTCTATGAGTTCTTTAAATTGGTTAGATAAGCAGTTTAGGATCCCCTCCTTTTTTTGGGGGTCGCATTCTGCTAAAAAGCCCTGAAAAATAAGGAGGCTTTCTTTATTCATTTTTTTCTGGAGGGGTTTCTTTTGGCTTAGAATCTATAGGTTTTACGCGTAAAAGATTTTTTAGTCCGCCCGCTTGCTTTAAAGCAGGATAAAACTTCCACATGAGCCATGCAATGCCTATTACAAGAAGAATACTAAGCGTTGTAAGAATAGCAAATACAAAGCGGAATTTTGCTGCAGATTCTTTACTCATGACAATAGACCAAATACTTACATATTCCTTAGGTCTTGGCGTGATGGATTCTGTGAGGGGATGCAATGTAATATCGGTAAATCTTGAACGATCAGAAATAACTGTCACATCATTGATATCTAACCCATTAACTCCAGACGCGACAAGTCTTTTAATTTTTGTGATAAGGTGGCTATTGGGATCATCGACAATGCCCTGGTGTTTCACATAAACAGAAGCTGTAACTTTTTGGGGAGGAGCAGTAGCTCCGGGAGCTGTTGGTTCGCCAGAGGGGAAGGAGAGCTGAACATCAGCATCAATCACCCCATCGATTTTACGGATTGTATTGGCTATTTGCTCGGCAAGACCAGCTTGATAACGGATTGTTTCCTCTTTGTCGGAGGTCATTAGTCCTCCGCCTGCAAAAAGGGTTAAAAGAGTGGTTCCTTTTCTTCGGGGAAGGCCGTTCTGGTTTAATATAGCCATGGCATCTGTAGACTTGTCTTCTTCTACTTGAATGCTCCAAAGGGTTTGGGTGGGGCCCCCGCCTCCTACACTCGTTGAGGGAGAAGGGATTTTGGCTGCAGGGATATCTTTACTCGCTAAAAACACAATGATTTCATTAGCTTCCCTTTCGTCTACATCATTAACAATAATACTATTTGTAGCGCAGCTAGAAAGAAAAAGTAAAACAAGTGTAAAAAGCCAGGAAATCTTCCCTTTTGTGGCTTTAAGAAATAGCATATTCATCCCAAAAATCCTCATCTGTATATGTATATGAGGATGCAAAAGATTAGAATAAGACGCAAGTCCTCATTTTTTATAGATCCAAGAGGGACCGTTACCAAATTTGCGAAAAGCGTAGTCTTTGACGCCATGCAAAGCAGCCTTATAGCGAAGCACTCTTTCTTTACGCTTTTTAAGATCTTCTTTAGGTTTGATAATACGCAGAATAAAAAGCTGAAAGGTTTTTATGCACTTTAGTTTGTAGAGATTAAGAATATCTGGTAATAAAACTCTTAAATAAAGAGAGAGCGTGCTTTTAAATGAACAATTTCTTTCAATCCAAAGCAGCCTATTTCTCCACCAGAAGTAGGTGGAGTGGGGCTTTCCTCCCACAAAAGAGGCCGATACTTTATGCCAAAGTTTGGCAGAGGGGCATGTTTTGACTAAGAAACCTCTTTTTCTTGCGCGGAAGCAAAAATCTGCTTCTTCCCATATAAGAAAAAATAAAGGTTCAAGAAGTCCAATTGTTTTAAATACTTCTTTTCTTATAAAAAGAGCGCAGCCGCAGGCGTAGTCAATCTCTAAAGGGGTTTCCCATTTATCTAATTCATCGATTTGGCGTAAGGCCACTAAATCAAAAATCCCTTTTTTGGGATTCCACATCCCCCCAAAATGATCAAGCTTATTGGGCTCATCATAAAGATAGGCTTTAGCTCCTAAAATTCCTACTGCGGGATTTTTTTCCATTTTAAGAACAAAGGCGGTTAAAATCTGAGGATCGACAACGGTATCGTTATTAAGAAGGAAGAAGTATTCAGCTCCAAGACTTAAAGCTTCTCTAATTCCTACGTTATTTCCTTCAGCAAATCCCAAGTTCTCTTTTGTTTCTATAAGGCGAATATGGGGGAATTGTTTTTGGATTTCTAGAACAGAGTCATCAGATGAGCCGTTATCAACAACCATTATTTCGTAATTTGTGTATTCTACCTTTTTTAAAGAGGTGAGGCATTCTAATGTATCCTTTTTTCCGTTCCAGTTTAAAATAATAATAAATACTTTAGGCTGTGTCATTTGAATGCGCCTCCTTAAGGCCTATCTATGCTAATGCAATCCATAATATCCTTTCTCCCATTTATCCCCAACCATAAGAAAGAAAGAGAAGAGTTAACAGGATGTACAAGATAGGGCAGGATGTACAGGATGAGAAAAGAATGAAGAAAAAGAAGAGGGGATAATTTTTTTCTTTCTTCTCTCTGTGTTCTCTGTGATCTCTGTGGTAAAAAATATGCTAACACGTTAGATGCAATGTTCTCTCGATAATTTTTTACCACAGAGATCACAGAGAACACAGAGAGAAGAAAGAAAAAATACCTACTTCTCTTTCTTCATCCTGTTTATCCTGCCCTATCTTGTACATCCTGTTAATTCTTCTCTTTAGGCTTGATGAGCTTTAGGGTGGCAAGGAGGGCTTCTTTGGGGGAGATTTGGAGGAGGCAGAAGGGTTCGGAGCATTTTTTTCTTAGGCAGGGAGAGCAGGTTTTGTGTTTTTGGATGACGAGGGCATTAGCTCCTTTTAGGGGGCCGCAAAGGTTGTGGTCAGTTGGGGTAAAAAGAGCAAGCGTTGGTGTATGCATAGCAAAGGCTAAGTGCATAGGGCCTGTATCGTTTGCTATAAAGGCGCTAAGCTTTGAAAGAAGCTCTGCTGTTTCTGATAAAGTGAGTTTACCACCAAAAGATAGGGCTCCTCTGATTTGAGAGGCAATATAATCTGTAAGAGGCTTTTCTTCTTTTCCTCCTGTGACAACAATTGTGCACCCAAGTGTTTTTACAAGGAGGTTGCCAAGTGCTATAAAACAAGCAGGATCCCATTGTTTGAATTTATCCTTAGCTCCAGGATGAAGCCCAATAAGTATTCCTTTTAAAGAGGCTAATTGAGGAATTTCTTTTGGTTCTATAAAAAATTCTAAAGCAGGATTTTCTTCTTTTATTCCTACAATATCAAGACGCCTTTCTACTTCGTGCTGGTATTTTTGGGGCAGTTTTTTTGTGAGTAAATCATCTAGCCCTTTTTGTAATCCACCTGTGCCAATAATTTCTTTAGCTCCAAGAAGTGCACAGAAAGGAAGGATGGGGCGTTGGGAGGTGTGAAAAATAAAAATTTTATAAAATTGTTTCTTTTTAAGAAGGTGAAATTGCTTGAGAAAGGAAAGAAAAGATTTTACGGCAAATATTTCATTAATATAAGGATTTCTTTCTAAAACCTGAGAGCCAAGCCCGCTTGTTAAAACAGCAATATAGGCTTCAGGATATTTCTCTTTTAATGCTTTAATGGCGGGTGTAGCCCAAAGGGTATCTCCTAATCCTGTAGTAGAAACAATCAAAAAGCGGGAAGCTTCTTCATTGGTTTTCCCCTTTAATAGATTAACCACTATTTTGAGTAAAAAATTTTTAAAGCCCATTTCTACCTTTACTTCGGAGACAAGGTTATCAGATTTTTATAAAAAGGCTTAAGTAAATAATTGTTAAATAATTTCTTTATTTCTGTTTTAATCTAGGGTGTGTTATTATTTTATTAATTATATTTTTATTGGTTTTAAATGCTTAGTCCTGTCTTTTCTTTAACAAATAATTATGTGAATCATCGCATAGACAGTATTTATTTAGCTGAAGATAGGCTCTGCTGTGAGGGTGTAAAATCTATGGCTGCGCGGGTGCTAGGAGCTGCTACATCCGTTTTTGCTCTCTTTGATTTGCTTTACCATTCTTTTGCCTTAATAGTTAAATCGGTTGGATGCTTACTTAAAACCTGCGGGGTTAAACAAATTCCTCCAACTTGGACATGTGTTGCTCTTAGTTTACATATTCAGCAAATAGGAAGAGCCTTTGCAGGGGCTCTTTTAGGGACAGCTATAGGAATTATTCGACCTGAAAGCTTAAAATACATTTACGGAGAATCTCCTCGCTTTTTTGAAAAAGCTCTTCAAGTGCTTTTAGAGAGAGAAGATCCGCAAGGATCTGATGCTTTGCTTCCCTTTTTGGAGCAGTTAAATAGCGACATTGCTTTATGTAGTTTATTTAGGATTGAGCAGAGCAACAACCATTCTGTTTTTAATAATCTTGAGATGTTTTCAGATTTTTTTAGATGCACTTGCTTATATTTATATTTCAGATGGAGCTCAAATTTGGATGGAACCTACAAAAACAAAGGCATTAGAAGAGATTAAAAATATAGAAAAACGTCTTTGGAAAATACTTTCTCTCTCAGAAAAGAATTATTATTTGACCTGTCATCCCCATAAATCAACTTGTCAAGACGATGGGGTTATTCAAAAAATGAAGGATCACTTGGGCGCTCAAGGCTTAACTCTATGACCGGCTATTGTGCTTAATCCGTCGTAGGCTGCGTACTTATAAAGGTCGTGCAAGGTGGGGTAGTTAAAGACTTGGCCAATGACATAGTATAAAGTGCGCTTATCTTCTACAAGAGTCACTCCATAGTGCACAAGCTCAGATGCAATATGCCCTATAATATGAACCCCTCGAATCACTAGATCCTCTTTATTGAATACAAGTTTTAAAAAGCCTGCTTTTGCCCCCATAATTTTGCCTCTTGCCATGTCGCTATAGCGCGCTTTTCCTGTGCAATACGAAATGCCTTTTTCTTTGGCTTCTTCTTCGGTGATGCCTACCATAGAAACTTCAGGGACTGTGTAAATGCCATAGGGAAGGTAAGTCGGTAAATGCTTGATATCTTCCATATTAAATATGTAAGCCACAGCAACTCTTCCTTGATCCATACTTGTACTTGCAAGAGAAGGGAATCCAATGACATCTCCAACGGCGTAAATATGAGGGATATTTGTTTGGTATTGATCGTTCACTTCAATCGTCTCTCTTTTCCCTAGTTTTAAGCCTATTTTCTCACTATTTAAAGCTTTTACACTGCCGCTTCTTCCTGCTGCATAAAGAAACATATCGACTTCAATGGTTTCTTTATTATTTAAGGTGATGCTAATCATTTCCTGATCATTTTTGGGAGCGCTCATTTTTTCAATAGAGGTATTAAAGAGGATGCGTACTCCTGAAGATTCCATTTGACTAACAAGATCTTCTGAAACCTCTTGATCGATTTGCGAGAGAATTTTTTGTTTATCATTTACAAGATAAACCTCTGTTCCCATGGTAGAAAAAATGGTTGCATATTCACATCCAATGACGCCAGCTCCTACAACGCATAAAGATTTAGGAAATCTTTTGATTTTCAAAATAGAGTCGGAATCATGCACCTTTACGCCATCAAAAGGGATAGTAGGAGGGTGATAAGGATAAGATCCTGTGGCTACGATGATAAAATCTCCATAGATAAGCTCTTCTGTAGCTCCGCTAACTTTAATAGTGTGAGGATCTTCAAAAGAAGCTATTCCTTGATAGATGTCTACGCCATGTCTTTTTAAATTTTCTTTAATCTCTGTTTCAACGGAATCGCTGACATAGTTTTTACGAAACATAAAATCTTCCATAGACGCTTCTCGATGAAGATCGCGATCAATTCCAAAAAGTCCTTTTTCATATTTTCCAGAGAAGTAAAGGGCTGTTTCTTTAAGGGTTTTTGAGGGGATGGTTCCTGTGATGACCTCTGCTCCGCCAAAGTGGGCTTCTTTTTCGATAATGGCTACTTTGCGTCCAAAGTAAGCGGCTTTTACAGCTGCTTTTTCACCCGCAGGACCAGTTCCTATGACTATGAGCTCATACTTTTTCATGCGTAAATCCACTTGTTAATAATGTTCTTTATACATTAAAACACAAGAAAGTCAAGGAGCTTTACTATGGTAAAATTGGAATTAGACTTCCAAGCGGAAATGCTTGCGCAGAAAATTAAGCATTACCTTATTACCACTATGGGAGTCACGCTTGATGAAGCTAATCATGAAGAGTTTTATAGAGCCTTTGCTTTAACCCTAAGGGAAGAAGTGATGATTAATTGGACAGCTTCTGCCCATACTTTTAAAAGAAATCATGTCAGAACGCTTTACTATCTATGTATGGAGCATATGCCAGGAAGGCTCACTCCTAATAATATCACTAACATGAATGCTAACGACCTTGTAAAGCTTGTCTTAAAAAAGATGAATCGCTCTATTTATTCGGTATTCCATTATGAAAAAGACCCGGGACTTGGTAATGGGGGATTAGGAAGATTAGCTTCTTGTTTAATGGATTCTTTAGCTACTCAAGAATATCCCGCTTTAGCCTATGGACTGCGCTATCAGTATGGAATTTTTGAGCAGGAAATTTGGAATGGATCCCAAGTAGAGCGTCCGGATACTTGGCTTTTTCATGAAAATCCCTGGGAGTTTAGACGGGATGAACATGCCTTTTCTATATTATTTGCTGGAAGGGCTATTGCTTTGGTAAACAAGAAGGGAGAAGAAGCCTCTGATTTAGTGGATTATGATGAGGTAAGAGCCTTAGCTTATGACATACCTATTTTAGGATATAAAGAAACTTCAGATTTTAACGTATTAACTCTAAGGCTTTGGAGCACAAAAGAGTCTCCAAGAAATTTTCAGCTCCAGCGTTTTAATGCGGGCCTCCTTGATCAGGCCGCAGAAAATACGCACCTTACAGACGTGCTTTACCCAAATGATAATAATGAAATGGGAAAAAGGATGCGCCTTAAGCAGGAGTTTTTACTCTCTTCAGCATCTATTCAAGATATTGTGCATGCGCATTTAAGAAATTATTCCGACATCGCTTCTCTTGCCGATAAAGTAAGGATTCAAGTTAATGATACGCACCCTACCCTTGCTATTGTAGAGCTTATGCATATTTTAATTAAGCAATTCGATTTTACTTGGGGAGAGGCTTTTGAAACTGTAAGGACATGCTCAAGTTATACAAATCATACAGTGCTTAGAGAATCTTTAGAGGAGTGGAATGAAAATAGGTTGGAATATCTCCTTCCAAGACAATACCGTATTTTGCAAAAACTTAATTTAGATTTTTGCAATGCGGTGCGCAAAAAATATCCGGGTAACGAAGAGAAAGTAAGACGGATGTCGATCATTGAAGGAGGCCAAGTAAAAATGGCCCATTTGGCTATTTATGCTTCTCATCAGGTCAATGGCGTAGCAGCTCTTCATACAGAGATTTTAAAAAAAGATCTCTTTAAAGATTTTTACGAGATGTTTCCTGAGAAATTTATTAATGTAACAAATGGAGTGACACAAAGAAGGTGGCTTTTACATGCAAATCCTTTGCTTGCTGCCTTTATTACTAAACGGATTGGAAGTGCATGGACAACAGATTTTAGAAAAATGGAAGAGCTTGCCAAATTTGCAGCAGATAGAGAGACTCAAAAAGAATTTTTAGAAATTAAAAAAGCAAATAAACTCAATCTTATTAGATACCTCCAAGATCAAGATCCTTTAAGAGATGCTAGAGGAAAAGCCATAGGGCATTTTTTATCGCTTGATGAAGAGGCTTTATTTGATGTCCAGATTAAAAGAATTCATGAATACAAAAGACAATTGATGAATGCTTTGCATGTCTTAATGGTGTATCTAGAGCTTAAAGAAAACGTGGAAGCTAGACAAATTAAGAGGATGGTTCTTTTTGCAGGTAAAGCAGCTCCCGGTTATGAAATTGCTAAAGGGATTATTCAGCTCATTTATGCCATTGCTAGAAAAGTTAATGCCGATCCCGTAGTCCAAAAGAAGTTAAAAGTAGCTTTTATTGAAAATTATAATGCCTCTAAAGCAGAAATTATTATTCCGGCAGCAGATCTTTCTGAGCAAATCTCCACAGCGGGGATGGAGGCTTCAGGAACAGGGAATATGAAGCTTTCTATCAATGGAGCTCTTACAATTGGAACAGAAGATGGGGCGAATGTCGAGATGCATGAAAAAGTAGGCGATACCTATTGGCCTTTTTCTTTTGGTGCAAGTGCTTTGCAAAATCTACAGATACAATTCTACAATCCTTTAGACATTTATAAGGGAAATATACGTATTCAACGTGCGCTTGATATGCTTCAAGATCATAGCTTAGCAGAAACAGAGGAAGAGCATGCCATCTTTAAACGCATTCACGCTAGTTTATTGAGTGCGCAATATGGAAATAGTGCGGATAGATTTTTTGTATTAAACGATTTGGAAGCCTATTACCAAACACAAAAAAAGGTAGAAGCTCTTTATGCTATACCTTTTCTATGGGCTGAATATGCTATTCATAATATGGCCTCTATGGGGTCTTTTTCAACAGACACCTCAATCTATAATTATGCCAATCTTATTTGGGATTTAAAGCAATGCCCGCTTGATAAAGAAGAGCTTTCAAGAGTAAGAGCTGAGTATAGCGAGCACGATAAATGTAGAATTTTCGTAAAAAAATAATGGCATTGCCCTATCTCAAAAAACAGAGAGGGCAAATTTTCTCTCTCTCTCTCTTCTCTTCCTCTGTGGTTTCTTGTCTCTGTGGTTTAATCTTTGGCTAACACTTGAGCACCTAAGAGCTTGCATTTTTTTAACCACAGAGACAAGAAACCACAGAGGAAGAAAGAGAAGAGAGAGATTTATTTCTCTTTGTTTATTTCTTGGGGGGTTAGTTCTGAGAGGGCAAGGCCGTCGAGGCTCCATTTTTGGAGGAGTTTTAGGTATTTGCCGTTTTGCTTAAGCTCTCTTAGGCCCTCATTAAAAAGCTTAATCAATGCATTATTCTCTTTGTAAAGCGTGATGATGCGCAACCCCTCGTCGTCAAGGGGCAAGGTCGCTATTTTAAGCTGGTTTTGGTAGAGGTCTTGTGTGTAGCTTTCTGCAACTAAAAGAGGGAGCGCTGCCCCTTCAATCACGCCGTTTAAGACATCGTTTAGCATTTGAGGAAAAGATGCATACATTCTAAGCATAATCCCTTGAGATTTTTCTAAAAGGGCAATATCGGAAGATCCCTGAAGGACACCTAGCTCTTTTCCCTCTAGCATGCCTAAAGAATTAATAGAAGAATGGATGGGGACAACAAGGACAGGCCCTGTCATTAAGTAGGTGTTTGAAAAATCGTAGGTTTTTTCATAAAAAATATAAGGCTGCATAGAAGAGAGAATAGCATCATATTTTTTCTCATTCAGATTTTGAAGAAGCATATCCCAGTTTTGTTTGACACCTGTTAGCTTAATCTTTTTTAGATGAGCAATTTCTTCAAGAAGTTCATTAGAAAAAGCTGTCACTCTCGCTTCTTTCCCTTCAAAATTTAGAGGGTACCAAGAGTGATCAATCCCTATTTTATAAGAGCCGTTGCTAGGAGTTCCACAGCTTCCAAAGAGAAGAAAAACAAGCGCAAGAGAAGAAAAAATATAGTGCATAGCTAAAATTCCTTATTTGATACGATTCTACATTTTGCAGGTTTTTATGAATACTCTATATCTTTTAGTGAATTTTGGAGGCCCTAGAAATAGAGCGGAGGTAGAGCCCTTTTTAAAAGCTCTTCTTTGTGATAAAGATGTAATTCGCACTTGCTTACCTCAAATGCTTCACAATGTATTTTTTTCTAGAATAGCTAAAAAACGGGCAGAGAAAATCGCAGAGGATTACGCCTTAATTGGAGGGAAATCTCCTATTTTTGACGATACAGAAGCGATTGGAGCTGCTCTTCGCTCGTCTCTAAAAAGCGCTGTTTTAACCTTTCACCGCTACATCCCTGCAACTCATAGCGCTTTTTATAAAAGTATTACAGAAGGCTCCTTTGATGAGATTCGTGTTCTTCCCTTATTTCCCCAGTTTAGCTTTGCGACAACAGGGAGCATTGCAAGATGGTTTTCTAAAAATCTTCCTTCTTCCGTTGTAAATAAAATGAGGTGGGTGAAATCGTACTTTAATCATCCTTCTTATATTGCAGCTTGCATTGAAACGCTTAAAAGCTTTTTAGCTAAAGAAAAGTTAAAAGAAGAAGAGTGCCTCTTATTTTTTTTCCGCTCATGGATTGCCCAAAGATTTTATAGAGAAAGGGGATCTTTACCAGCAAGAATGTCTAATCACTTATGAAAACGTAGCGAACGCATTTCCTTTAGCCTCAAATCTTATTGCTTACCAGTCCCAGTTTGGGCGCAAGGAATGGATTCGGCCTTATACTGTAGATGTTTGCCAATCGATAAGGACCTATGCCCAAGGCAAAAAACATGTTGTCTTTTTCCCTTTAAGCTTCACCTCAGATCACATTGAAACGCTTTTTGAAGTAGAATATCAGTACCTACCTCTTATAAGAGAGCAGGGGCTGAATGCTTACCGCTGCCCTGCTCTAAACCTTAGGTCTGATTGGCTAGAGAGCCTAGCTGTTATCCTGGAAGACGTTTCCTTCCACAGCAATTCAAGCCTCGTCTTTACGGGCAGAAAATCTGGCAATAGTAGCAATAATATCAGGAATTAAAAATAGAAGCCCTGCTCCTAAGCCTTCAAAGATACCCCTCGCAATTTGGCAAAAAGCCCAACGTCCTTTATTCGTCTCAGAAGAAATACGACTCTCTCGGAGAACCCCTATAGCACTTACCATTCTCATGGCGGCCGTAAAAAGACCCCCAATCACAGGAATATAACTTAACACTATGAAAGCGTTGTACTTGGCACCATTATTTTCATTTGAAAATTTATTGCAAATTTTTTGTTCATGCAAATAATTTGAAGTCATAAATCCAAAACTGTCTGAAACGCGTGCTTTACTTAACCCCATAATTTTTCTCCTAGTTAATTGTATTTTCAAATAATTATAGCAAATAAGCATTAATTTATTATAAAGTTTTGCTGTTTTTATAAGATGCTTTGTTTTAGTATATTATGTTATTAGATTGGGTGGTTTATGAATGCATTAATTGCAATTAGTCTTGTATGGGCAAGTATTTCTGTAATAGCTAGCGAGTCTTATCCTCAAGTTTTAGAGAAATGTGAACCGGGAATGAAGCAGTCTTTAGATACATTTTTTACAAATGTAGACAAAGAAGCCTTAGTGTTTGAGCCTTTAGAAGGAGGCTTTACAAGGGCTAAGTTATATGCGTTCTTTTTAGATGAGAAGAAATATGTGCTCCGCTTTATGGCTTCAGGCCAGCCCCAAAAATTTTGGGAA
This sequence comes from Chlamydiota bacterium, assembly GCA_013288075.1. Classification (GTDB taxonomy): domain Bacteria; phylum Chlamydiota; class Chlamydiia; order Chlamydiales; family Rhabdochlamydiaceae; genus JABDCQ01. The sequence continues at coordinate 16,043 of JABDCQ010000015.1, forward strand.
AATGAAATAAAAGCTCAGGAAACAGCTGGTCTCTTAGGTATTGCTCCCGCGTGTCTTTTTACCCCCGAAGGATTTGAGTTTATGATCATGCCTTTTGTTGAAGGGCATCTTTTAAATCAGGAAGATATACAAGAAGAAAAAATCACTACTCTAGGAAAACATCTTCAGGCTCTTCACTCTTTTAAAGGAGATTATCCAACAAAGCACACCTTAAGTCAAAGAATCCAGATTCAATATCAAAAGGCAGTGGCAAGTGGAATTGCTTATCCTACAGGGTTTGAAAAGGCTTTAGAAGCTCTAGCAAAGGAGCCTTCATATCCTTTAGTCCCTTCTCATGGAGATTTGCACCGAGGCAATATTCTTGTTGAAGGAGATCACATTTCTTTCATCGATTGGACTAATGCCTCTTTTGATGATCCTTTTACAGACTTAAGCTATCTTTCTTTATTAAACAATATGACACCTCTCCAAGAGCAAACCTTTTTAACAGCTTATTTTGGAAGAGCTCCTACAGAAAAAGATGGGGAAAGACTTAAGGCAGGAAAAGCGAAGGTTTGTCTTGTGATAGCAACTATTTGGTTTCGTTTTGGAGAAAGCTTAGAAGATAAGAAAATCCCTCTGGAACAAAGAGTAGCTCTTCTTGATGAGCAATTAAACTCACCTTTACTAAAGCCTGCCTCCGCATACCTTCGTGCAGGCCTAGTCGTAAACATCCACTCTGAGAATAAACAAGAAGTCAGACTATACGCCCTAAGCTTCTACAAAGCCTACTTGGAGTCCCAATCACTATAAGAAAAGATAAGAGAGGTTTTTTTTATTCTCTCTCTCTCTTCTCTGTGGTTTCTTGTCTCTGTGGTTAATTTCTTTGCTAAGGCGAGAGGTCCAAAAGACTTGCATTTTTTTTAACCACAGAGGGAAGAAACCACAGAGAAGAGAGAGAGAAAGAGAATAAAAAAACCCTCTCTTCCAATTCTTATATGAAGATGGCTTTTAGTAGGTAGAACACTAGAATGCTCACAATGGCGCTTGCTGGGATTGTTACAATCCAAGAGAGGATAATATCTCTTACCATGCTTAAGTTAATGGCGCGGATACCCCTTGCAGCTCCAACACCTAATACAGCTCCCACAAGGCAGTGCGTTGTGGAAATAGGAAGCCCTAGCTTTGAGGCTAGTAATATGGTTGTTGCAGCTCCAAACTCGGCGCAGAAACCTCTTGTTGGAGTAAGTTCCGTAATTTTTTTCCCTACAGTTTCAATGACGCGCCAGCCCCAAGTAGCAAGACCTACCACAATCCCGACTCCTCCAAAAACTAAGAGCCAGGTGGGAACAGAAGCGCTTTCTGGAATGGCCCCTTTTTCTATAATTTCTAATACGGCAGCAACAGGGCCAATCGCGTTAGCTACATCGTTTGATCCGTGAGCAAAAGCAACAAAGCAAGCGCTTAATATTTGAAGAAAGATAAAGAGTTTTTCGACAATGACATAGTGGGAAGTTTTTTCTGGAATGCTTGTCTCTTTGCGCAAATCTTTAGAAAAGGCTGTTACCTCTTCTAAAAGGTGCGCAGCTTTTGTATGGATGACATCTTGAGAGTTAATGACAACTCTTTGTAAGTGTTTCATAGCTTTTTCAATGCTTAAAACACTTTGAGGGGTGGCTCTTGATGTAATGGGAATACTCATTTTCCCATAAGGCAGCTTTTTTAATACGAAGAAAGTGATAATTCCTGAAACGGCGCCTGTTAGAAAAGCTACTCCAATCACTTCAAGAGATGTGAAGGTTAAATGTAAGTTTTCAAGCCCATTAAGCATAAAGCTAGCTGTGAAGACTATAAACACAATGGCTACAAGAAAGGGCATCATGCGAATAGCTGCTTCTGTAGGATTAAGCGCAAATAAGATGCTTCTTTGTAAAATATAAAAGATAAGATAAGAAATAAAAGCGCTAAGAATAGGAGATACCACCCAGCTTGTCCCAATGGAGGCGACTTCTCCCCAATGAATCGCATCAGCTCCTCCAATGAGCGCTCCAAAGCCTAGAATGGCGCCTACAATGGCGTGGGTTGTGGAGACAGGCCAACCAAAATAAGAAGCAATTTGGAGCCATATTCCTGTGCCAAGAAGGGCTCCGCACATCCCTAAGATAAGGGTAGTAGGATCGGCGATAAATAGGCTCGTATCAATAAGCCCTTTTTTGCATAGTTTCTGATACATTGGACCCTACAAAATAAGCCCCGGAAAATTCAAAGATCGCAGCCAAAATAACGGCGCGCCTCATTGTGAGGGCACCTGATCCCACTGAAGTTCCCATAGCATTAGAGACATCGTTAGCCCCGATGTTCCAGGCCATGTAGAATCCTACGAGAAGAACAAGAAATTTTAAAATTGAATCAAATTCCATTATTTAGTCTCTAACACCATGCGTATACGGTTTGCTAATTTTTCAGATAGATTAGAAATAGAGCTAATCTCTTCAATGAGTTTTAAGTGAAGGAAAAAAAGAGCTGAAGAAAGCTCATCCCCTTCAGAAAATAATTGTTTTAAAAGTTTTTGCTTAAGAAGGCTGGCTTGGTGTTCTTTATAGGCGATTTGTTCTACCATGCCTTTTACTTTTTCGGCTTCAATGCCCCCAAAAGAGGATTCTAAAAGTTCATCGATCTCTGTAATGACTTGCTTGGCATCCCAAAAAACATCGACATTCTTTTTATAAAGAGCCTGAAAATCGATTTTTACTTGTTTGCAGAGGTCTAGAGGACGCATAATTAAGAGCTCTCCAATTTCTTCAGCTAAATCAGCGATGCTGTCTTGTGTAGAAAGAATTTCTAAAAAGTGGCCTCTATCAATTGGAAGGAAAATACTTTTAGGTAAATGGTTGCGGATGTCGTTTTTAGTGATGTCTGCTTCATGCTCAAGATTAGAGATTTCGGCTGCTAAACGCTCAATTTTTTCTACTTCCATTTTAGGGAGAATTTCAAGGAGTTTAGAGAGTTTTTCCATGCAATTGGCCACTTTTGTCATGTGGGTCAAAAGGGTTGCAAAAGGGGATTTTCCAAAGAGTCTAGCGATTGTCAACATAAGCACTTCCACGTGGCTATTTCCTGAGGAATTAATATACAGCTCGCTTAGGCTTATTGTAAAGGGATCTTTGTACTCTTTTGTTAGGTTATAATAATTATTTTAATTTAAACAATCTTAATATTTTTCTTGAATTATTAACATTAAATTTATATAATTATATTATAAAGTTGAATAACGCGTTCGACTTTATAAATTATCCTCCTCCTAGTCCCCCGGTGCATAGGCATCGGGGGACCTTTTTTTTGTCTACACTATGCCTTAAGTCGTTTATTATTAAGCAGATGAATTAAAACCGCCAATTAATGCGGTTTAATGGTAGAATAGCTCGTATTTTACTTGAGGATGGGTTATTTTGAATAAATTACTTATTTTAACGGTTTTGGCTATTTCTATGGGGTTTTTAGAGGCAGGAGTTGTAAGGCGGGCCGCTTTTGAGTTCGGTTCGGGCTCTATTAGGGTGCAAGTTGCCGATGTAGATACAGAAACGGGGGCTATCCTTAGAACAGTTCATAGCGAGTCTGCTCTTGTAAGGTTAAGCGATGATCTCATTACTCAAAGCGACAAAAAATTTAGTAAGGAAATTCAAGATACGGCTATTAATATAGCTAAGAAGCTGAAAGAGAGGGCTATAGAGCTTAACGCCAAGGAATTCCAGGGAATTGCCACAGAGGCCTACCGGGTAGCCTCTAATGGGGAGCTCCTTACAGGTCGTTACTCTGAGGAGCTTGGAGTGCCTGTAACCGTTATTTCTCAAGAAGAAGAAGGGCGACTTGGGTTTTTAGCTCTTGTTAGCGAATATAACCTAGATCCCTTTAAAATCCTTTGCTGGGATACAGGCGGAGGCAGTCTTCAGATCTCTTACATGGAAGAAAACGGGGAGATGAAAGTTTATAAAGCCCCTTTGGGGATTTCTACAACAAAAAGTGCCGTGCGTCATATAAAGAAGGAAGCTTCTACACTAAATCCTTTAAGCCAAGAAGAGTCTCAATTAGCCTTTGAACATTTAAAATCTCTTTTACCAGGCGCCCCAAAAGAGCTTCTAGAAAAGTTAAAGCAAAAAGATGCAAAACTTATAGCGATTTGCGCTCATCCTGCAACTCTCAAATCTCTTGGGACATATACGTTAGAAGATGTTGAAAAAGCTATTATCAATAGCCTAGATAAAACAGATGAAGATCTTATTTTAGAAAATCAAAAGCCTTTTGATTCTACGCAACTGCTTCTTGTAAAAGCTATCATGCAAACAATAGATGCTGATGAAGTGACTTATCTTTCAACAAGCAATGGCTCAACCCAATCCCTCCTCACCCTAAAAGACTACTGGTATACCCAAATAAATTAAGAGTTGTTTAACAAGCGATTTTTTCAGCATCGATTTCTAAAAGAATTTCATTATTTTCAGAATTCGCTAAATTCTGAGGGCTAATTTTTAAATATAATCGCCGGAATTCTTTATCAGCGACTTTTAAATGATTGAGTAGATATAAACGCAAGCAAACTTCTGTACCAGGATTCATTCTTGATTTTTCAGTTTCCCATTTTAAAACAGCTGTATGAGTAACACCAAATAACTGGGCAAATTCTCGGGTAGACATTTTTAGATAATCGATAATAAATCGAAGCTCTGCACCACTTAAAGAGGTTGATTTTCTCGCCAGCATATCAAGTACAACCTTTTGGAAGTGCTCTAAATTAATATCTAAAACCCATTCACCAAAAATTTTCTTCATAGGCACATTTATAAGCCGAATGGGAAATCCTAATCCCTCCCACATGAATGTATCTTTTTTTTTCTCTTTCATACCCTTCCCTCTATAGATTTTCAACATGCATAACAGTAATAATGAGCATTCCATTTTCATCAAATGTGACTATTACCCGAACATCTAATTCGTCTCTTATGGTCTTTCCTCGAATTGCATATTTCCAGGTATTATGCTCGGTGTCAAAACGAGTTTTCTTTTTTTCTTCATATCCTGTTTCTAGGACATGTAAACTCTCGGGTAAGCTAATCATGCGCTCATTCTGCCTAATAAAAGCATGAGAGGTAACAAAATAGTTGCCTTTTTCTATGCATTCTTTAATTTCGATTGAAATATTTTTGATTTTTTCAGGTCTTTTCTTAGTCTGCACTGCCTAGCCATTTGCTTATAATTTCATGGTAACAAAGTTTCCATTTTTTTACAAGGCAAGAAAATTCACGCCAGGGCAATGCCTTGAGTTATCTCTCAAATAATAAGTGGTTTAAGTATTGATTATTTTTCGAAGATGAGTTGTTTTTCTCTTTCGGTCATGGGTCTGAAGGCTCCTAGGGGGAGTGTTCCTAGGTGGAGGCCGCCGATGCGGATTCTTTCTAGGGAAAAGACTTCTAGGCCAGCATTTTGAACAAGAATACGTACTTCTCGTTTTTTGCCTTCCATGACACAAACTTTAAGGGTATTTTTGCGCACTTTTTGTACTTTGGCAGGTTTTACCCAAGCGCCTTCTACAAAAGCACCTTTGGAAATTGTTTTTAGATGGACATCGGTGACGTCTCTATCTGTTTTGACAAGATATTCTTTAGCGATATTTGCTGAAGGGTGAATAACTTTTTGAGCGAAGTAGCCATCGTTTGTTACAATAAGAAGACCTGTCGTGTCTCTATCGAGGCGACCGATGGTAAAAAGGCGTTCATCTAAATGGGCAAAAAGTTCGACAACTAATTTTTTTGTTCCAACGGGCTTATTTGAGCAGATGTATCCGTCGGGCTTATTAAGGATATAGTAGGCTTTTTGCTGCTCACCTTTAAGGCGCTGACCGTCAATGAGAATCACATCTTCCTTCCATGAAACGAGCGTTTGAGGAAGCATGATGATTTTTCCGTTAACTTCAACTTTCCCTGCAAAAATAAGTTCTTCACAGGTACGTCTAGAGGCAATTCCTGCAGCGGCTAGAGCTTTACTAAGTCTTTTTTTGTCTGTTTTTGTTTCCATAGAACAAAGAGGATAGCGGAAAGTAAGGAAATTTGCAACAATCTTTCTTATCTGGTATAATGTTAGCAAATTATAGGAGCTATAGGGATGAAAAGCGCAAAATTAATTTTACTTCGCCATGGACAGTCTGAGTGGAATAAATTAAATTTATTTACAGGGTGGGTAGATATCCCTCTTAGCTTAGAGGGAATTGAAGAATCTGTAGTAGCGGGTAAAAAAATTAAAGACCTGCCTATAGATCTTATTTTTGTCTCTTCTCTTATACGCTCTCAAATGACGGCCTCTATTGCTATGGCATACCATAGCAGTAAAAAAGTTCCCTGTTTTTTGCATCCTCATGAAGGGAAGTTAGAAAAGTGGGCCGAAATTTATAGTGAAGAGGCAAAAAACTCTACTATTCCTACTATAAAAGCTTGGCAGCTTAACGAAAGAATGTACGGCCAATTACAAGGGTTAAATAAAAAAGAGACAGCGGATAAGTTTGGAGAAGAACAAGTTAAACTTTGGCGAAGAAGTTACGATGTGTGTCCTCCTGAAGGGGAGAGCCTTGCTATGACAGCTGAAAGATCTATTCCTTATTTCAAAGAAGAGATTCTTCCTCTTTTAGCCCAAGGTAAAAATGTTCTTATTGCGGCGCATGGCAATTCACTGCGCTCTATCATGATGTATCTAGATGGTCTTTCTAAAGAAGAGGTTTTACATCTAGAGCTTGCGACTGGCGCTCCTGTTGTTTACACATTTAAAGACATGGAGTGGACTAAGGATGCCTGAAATTTATCTAGATAATCACTCTGGAACAAAACCTTATCCTCATTTAATCGATCGGTTGGCTCTCCTTTATAAAGAGCATTATGCTCATAGCGGATCTTTCCATATTAAAGGCCAGAACCAATCATTTCTTTATGCGCATGCGCTAGATTCTATGCGCGCAGCTATTGGGGTAGCCTCAGATGATCAGTGCATTTTTTGCGAAGATCCTTCTTTACCTATTAGCGAGGTGCTATTTGATCTCGTAAAAAAAAGTGGTAAAAATCATTTTTTAAGCACGCAGATTGAGGAAAATTCTTTATTGCAAGGCTTAAAAAACTTAGAAAAATTTGCTTGCACAACCAGATATCTTCCTTTGAATACCTTTGGCCAAGTGAGCAAAGATGCTTTGGAAGCTTCTATTGGCCCTAAAACTTCTTTTCTTTCTCTTTCCTGGGCAAATCCTTTAACAGGGGTTATTCAGCCCGTTCAAGAGCTTGCAGAGGTTTGTAAGGAAAAAGGAATAGTTTTCCATGTAGATGCAAGCTATGTGATAGGAAAACTTTATTTCCGCTTTCAAGATACATCAATTAATTACTTAAGCTTTAAAGGTTCCTCTTTTCATGCACCTAAAGGAAGCGGCGCTCTTTTTATAAAAGGAAAAGCTCCTTTAGTGGCTCCAAAAAATGATACAAATCTTCCTTTGCTTGCTACTTTTTCTGAAAGCTTATTAGAGAGCATGAATCAGTTTGAGCATCTTTGTACGGAAACGGCGCGCCTAAGAGATCTGTTTGAAAAGCTTATTAAAGACGCTATCTCTGAAGTAGAGGTGCTCTTTACTAAAGCGGAGAGATTGCCGAATACTTCTGTCATTGCTTTTCCGGGTATAATCTCAGAAGCTCTTTTGTATATGCTAAATAAAAAGGGAGTATATGCAACTAATGGCGGCGTATTTTCTCCTCCTCTTTCTTATATTCTTAAAAGTTTACGTTTTGATTCTTTGATTGCAGATAGCGCTCTTAGTTTTTCTTTAAGCTATGAAACTACAGAAGCAGATGTGATAGAGGCGGCAAAAATCATTATTGCAACAGCTAAAAAACTACGTATGTATTCGGGGCAAATCTTATGAATTCTTGGGGTTTATACAGCAAAAAATTACAGGCTCATATTGAAAGCCCTAAAAGCTTTGGCTTTTTTAAAGAAGAGGATGCCAGGCCAAGAGGCATGCGTTTATGTGTAGGAAAACAAGGGCGTATAGAGGATGGGCACGTTCTTTATTTGTACCTGCTTGTAGATGAATCCGATGGGATTATTGCTGATGCAAAATTTCAGATGTATGGATCTTCTATTCTTATTGGGGTAGCAGATGCCACATGCGAAATTCTTTTGCGCAAAAACCATGCTCAGGCAAAGCGCTTAAGTAGCGACTTAATCATTAAGCATCTTTCGGATAAAAAAGAAGCCTATCCTTTTCCCAAGGAATTTGCGCCTCTTTTAAATCTTGTGATTGATGCTATTGATGAAGCGGCACTAAAATGCAGCGATACCCCCTATGAGGAAATTCATGAATCGCCTCCAATCACTTCAGACTTGTTTGAGTCCCAAGGAATTTTCCCCGGATACGAAACGATGACAACTCCTCAAAAACTTGAGCTTATTGAAGCTGTGATGGAAAAAGAGATTCGTCCTTATATAGAGCTCGATGCGGGAGGCGTAAAGATTTTAAGCCTCGAAGGCTCTTCGCTGAACATTGCCTACGAAGGCTCTTGCACTTCGTGCCATTCAGCAACAGGCTCAACACTAAACGCCATCCAGCAAATCCTGCGCGCCAAAATCCACCCCGAGCTCATCGTCGTCCCCGACCCCTCCTTCCTCCACTAACAAAGAGAGTTTTTCTCTCTCTTTCTTCCTCTGTGGTTTCTTGTCTCTGTGGTTAATCTTTAGCTAACACTTGATCGCGCAAGGACTTGCATTTTTTTAACCACAGAGACAAGAAACCACAGAGGGGGGAAAGAGAGAAAAAGTCTCTTTGTTTATAAGGAGATTTCGGAGGAGGTGAGGGAGGTGATGCTTCCGTTCGGGAGAGTGACTCTGAGTTGGCCTTCTTTGGAGATGGAGTGATATTGTCCTTGCATGAGCTCTTTGCCTTCTTTAAAGGAGATAGAGTGCTCTTTAACAATTAAAAGGGCCTCGTAGGTTTTTTGGAAGGGGGCGAATCCTTCGATTTTGAGAATCTCAAGGTTTTCTATAAATTCTGCAAGCAGGGGGCTTAAGACTTGCTCAATTTGCCATGTTCTTGTGCTTAGTTGGGCAAGGGAGATAGCTGGTTGATCAATTAGGGAGAGAAGCTCTTCTGTCATGTTGATATTAATACCCACACTCAAAGCAATACCTAAAACATCATCCACTTTGGTTGTTTCACATAAAACTCCTGCTATCTTTTTCCCCTCGATTAAAATGTCATTAGGCCATTTAAGATTGGCTGCAAACCCCATTTTTCTTAAAATGGATGAGCAAGAAATGGACATGACTTGTCCAAGATTAGCTACAAAAGGGAAGTTTTTAGGGAGGCAAAAAAAGAGGGTGGCATAAATATTTTGACCCTTAGGAGAGATCCATCGTCTTCCATGGCATCCTTTTCCGTGTGTTTGTTCCTCGGCAGTGATACATGTAAATCCGTGATGGTCTAGGACATGCGCATTCTTTTTGGCCCAAGTACTAGTCGAGTCAATGAGATCAAAATGGACGTAATTTATATTTTTATTTGTAAGCATTTTCTTTTTACGTTGGAAAATGAAGCTTCGAGTATACTAAAGAAAGGATAAAATTTACAATTTTTTATGTGGAATCACAAATATTTAGCTCGCCTTGACTTTCGAATGGTTTTTGTCATCCTCGCTCTTATGGGAATTAGCCTCCTTGTTATATCGGCAACGACGAATGAGGTGCAAGAGGGGGCTTTTGAATCTTTTCTTACACCTACTGTAAAACAGCAACTCCGCTGGTTTGCGCTAGGAGGAATTGGGTATCTTTTTTTTGCAGGCATTGATTATCAAGTCCTTAAAAAATGGACGTGGCTCCTTTATTTTGCCATGATTCTTATGTTATTTGGGCTTTTCTTTACTTCTGCCATTCAAAATGTGAATCGTTGGTATAGGATTCCGGGAATAGGAATTACGATTCAGCCTTCAGAATATGCTAAATTAATTGTAGTCATTGCTTTAAGTTGGTTTTTGGAGCGCCGCGAAAGAGTTTCTCGCAGCAATATCACAGCTATTCAAGCAATTATTATTATTCTTATTCCCTTTGCTATGATCTTAAAACAGCCTGATTTAGGGACCTCCCTTGTTTTATTTCCTATTGCTCTTGTGATGTTTTATATTGGAGGCATCAAAAAAAAAGTAATTACTGTCATGTCTCTTATGGGAATCTCAGGGGTTGTTTTTGTATCGCTTATGTTTTTAGGAATTCTTTCCCACGATGAGATGCGCCCTTATGTGACAAAGGTGATTAAGGAATATCAGTACGAAAGACTAAATCCTAATACCTACCATCAAAAAGCTGCCCAAACAGCCATTGCGCTTGGGGGCTTAACAGGGTCTGGCTGGCATAAAAGTGAGTTTACAGAAGTGGGGTGGCTTCCTGCCCCTCATACCGATTCTGTATTTGCTGCTTATGGAGAAGAATTTGGATTAATTGGGGTTTTTATCCTCCTTTTTTTATTTTTTGGTTTAATCTATTTTGGTTTTCAGGTAACAGCTGTAGCTAAGGACCCCTTCGGACGCTTGCTCTCCGCTGGGATCACTGTGTATTTGGCTGTCCATGTGATTGTAAATATTGGAATGATGTGCGGCTTTTTGCCCATTACGGGCGTGCCGCTTGTGCTTATAACTTATGGAGGATCTTCTGTGCTTTGTACAATGATGGCACTGGGGATTTTGCAAAGTATTTATAGCAGAAGATTTATGTTTTAAGAGGAATAGAATGGAAAAACAGCATCCTTTTATCCTGACTCCTGCTTCTTGGCTAGGTGAAGGAAAGATACAGCTTAATATGGTAGAAGAAGAGCTTGCATTTTTTACTCGTTGGAATATTGCAAACCTCAATGGACATGGACAAATTGAGTGCGTTCAAGAAATTCAGGTAAAGGGACTGACCGATATCATGATCAATCATTTTTTGTTCTACGATTTAACTCCCACTTCTTTCGGCATTGATTTAGAGAACCAGGCCCTTGGTAAAGTTGTAGGAAAAGGGGTCATTAATGAAAAGGTGATTGGCTGGGAATTTCGCGTTCCTGAAATGGGTTTTGAAGGGTTTGAGTTTTATGAAAAGCAACCCGATGGTTCTTATCTTATGCGCGCCGAATACGCCACAGCTGATCAGTTTAGAACCCTCATTAAGGGAAAAGTTTGGCCTAAAGCAACACCCCCTACAAAAATAGGAGAAAAAATATGAAAGTATTATTTATGTTAGCAGCGCTCACAGTTCTTTCTTCCTGTTTTTCTAGATGCTGCGCTATGTCTAGAGATGAATTTGAATCTATTCAGTTAGGGGATAGAATTGAAACGATAGAAGACTGCGCAGGTGAGCCCTATGATATGTGTTCCAAAGGCGATGACACCTTTGAATACGAATACATAGAAAAAATTACCTTCACAGGAAAAACAGATGTCTTACTAAATCATTATTACATCACTGTTTCAGATGGCATCATTGTAGGTAAACGCTTTAAACAAGAATCTAGCCCTGCATACAACCTCATCTACCAAGAAGACCCCAACAGCTATAGCTACTAAACCCCGTGCCCGTGTGCGTGCCCGTGCCCCTGCCCGGTTTTGCTTTAGCCGGGCAGGGGCACGGGCACGCACACGGGCACGATGGTTATGCTGGAGATGTGTAATAAAAAAGGCTGCAAGGGGATTCCTTGCAGCCTTTTTGACTTAGTGCTTAAGCGCTAATTAGACAGCGATTTTGATGTCTACGCCGGCAGCTACTGGCAACACTTTTAGTTTGTCAATAGTTTCAGGTGTAGGGTTTAAAATGTCTAGTAAGCGGATATGCGTACGGATTTCGAACTGCTCACGAGACTTCTTGTCAACGTGAGGAGATCTGTTAACCGTATAGATCTCTCTTTTTGTAGGAAGAGGGATAGGACCTGCAATTCTAGCGCCTGTGCGCTTTGCAGTTTCAACGATATCTTGTGTCGATTTATCGAGCACACGTTGATCGTATCCTTTAAGACGGATTCTAATTTTTTGTCTTGATTGTTTGGCCATAAAATTCCTATTTTTTTGTAAGTTCTTCTTGGATTTTTGTTGGGACGCGCTCGAAGTGGCTTGGCTCCATGGTATATGTCGCACGGCCAGAGCTCATAGAGCGAAGTTGTGTGGAATATCCAAACATTTCGCTAAGAGGAACTTCAGAAACAACTTCTACACTTGATTTAGAAGTTGTTTGGCTCATAATTTTCCCACGTCTTCTATTGATATCTCCAATAACATCTCCCATAAACTGCTCAGGAGTTGTCACAACGACCTTCATGATAGGCTCTAGGAGAACAGGTTTACATTTGCGCGCTGCGTCTTTTAAGGACATAGAAGCACAAATTCTAAACGCCATCTCGTTTGAGTCAACTTCATGGTAAGATCCGTAGACGATAGCAACTTTAACATCCACAAGGTTGTATCCTGCAAGAATACCTGTTGCAAGTCCTTCCTCAATACCTTTAATACATGGTGTGATGTATTCCTTAGGAATCACCCCGCCCACAATCTTGCTAACGACCTCGTTACCTTTACCGGTTTCGTTAGGTTCAATTTCAATAACCACGTGAGCGTATTGTCCACGACCACCTGATTGTTTAACGTATTTAGTATCAGATTTGCCAGCTATTGTAATGGTTTCTTTGTAAGAAACTTCAGGCTTACCTACGTTTGCTTCTACAGCATGCTCGCGGAACATACGGTCTTTAATGATCTCTAGGTGAAGCTCTCCCATTCCGGCAATAATTGTTTGCCCTGTTTCTTCGTTAGTAGAAACGCGGAATGTGGGGTCTTCTTCTGCAAGAGCACTTAAAGCAAAAGAGAGTTTTTCTCTGTCAGCTTTTGATTTAGGTTCAATAGCCATAGAAATTACAGGCTCAGGGAATTCCATCTTTTCAAGCAGAAGTGGGTTGTCTTCTGAGCAAAGAGTGTCGCCTGTGCTGGTAAATTTAAGGCCGATACATGCTGCAATATCTCCTGTAAAGAAGTCATCGCGATCTTTTCTTTGGTTAGCATGCATCTCTAAAAGACGAGAGACTCTTTCTTTTTTGTCTTTTGATGTGTTAATTAAGTTTGTGCCTTTAGTCAGAACGCCTGCATAAACGCGTACAAATGTTAATCTGCCTACATAAGGATCTGACATGATTTTAAAAGCAAGAGCAGCAAGAGGGCTATCATCGGAAGGGATGATTTCCATAGGCTCATCTGTTTTCATGTTGATCCCTTTAATGTTTCCACGATCAAGAGGAGAAGGCATCCAGTTAATAACAGCATCTAAAAGAGGTTGAATCCCTTTGTTTTTAAACGCTGTACCGCAAAGAACTGGGTTAATTTTATTAGAAATTACCCCTTTACGGATCACTGCATGGATCTCTTCAATTGTAAGAGAATCTGGGTTTTCAAGAACTTTTGTCATGAAAACGTCATTGTTTTCATCAACAGTAGCAAGCTCTTCAAGGAGAGCTAAACGCATTTTTTTGCATTGAGCAAGAAGGTCTGCTGGGATCTCTTCAATGTCGTATTTTGCTCCAAGCGTTTCATCGTGGAATAGGTAAGCCTTCATTGTAACGAGGTCGACCATTCCCTTGAACTCGCCTTCAGATCCAATAGGGCATTGTACAGCAATTGCATTAGCGCCTAGTCTATCTTTCATCGTTTCAATGGCATTGAAATAATCAGCGCCTACTCTATCCATTTTGTTAACAAACGCAATACGGGGAACTCCGTATTTTGTTGCTTGTCTCCATACTGTTTCAGATTGGGGCTGAACGCCGGCAACCGCATCAAATACAGCGACAGCTCCATCTAGCACGCGCAACGATCTTTCTACTTCAATAGTAAAGTCTACGTGTCCAGGAGTATCGATGATGTTGATTTTTTGGCCTTCCCAATAGACAGTTGTAGCAGCTGACATAATGGTGATTCCGCGCTCTTTTTCTTGCTCCATGAAGTCCATGGTTGCAGCGCCTTCGTGCACTTCACCGATACGGTGCAGCCGTCCTGAGTAGTATAGAATCCGCTCTGTACAGGTGGTTTTGCCCGCATCGATGTGGGCCATAATACCAATATTACGGACGTCTTCTAACTTATCTGTTTCTGCTCGTTTTGCCATAAATTATTGTCCTTATTACCACTTGTAGTGAGCAAATGCTTTGTTAGCTTCCGCCATTCTGTGCGTATCATCTTTCTTCTTAATGGTTGCCCCTTGATTTTGGTAGCAATCTGCAAGTTCCATAGCAAGACCATCTTCTGTAGATCTGCCAGCTTTTTCACGCGCGTTATTGATGATCCAGTTCATAGCCATAGAAGAGCGTCTTTCAGGTGCAATTTCTATAGGGACTTGGTATGTAGCGCCACCAATACGGCGAGATTTTACTTCTAGAGAAGGCTTTGCATTTTCTAGAGCTTGTTCAAAAGCGGCTAAAGCTTCTTCAGCTTTAATTCTTTTAGCGAATTTTTCTATCGCGTTATACACGATTCTTCTGGCTGTGGACTTTTTGCCATCATACATGATTTTGTTGATGAACTTAGCGACCACCTGGCTATTGTATATTGGATCCGGATCGATGGTTCGCTTTGTAGCACGACGTCTTCTTGACATAACTTAATGTTCCTTAAAATAGTTGTTTCAATATTCACTTGGCATTAGGCCAGTCCAGGGTTAGCTCTACAACACATGTCAGAGAGAAGGCCTTGGACTAGGATATCTATTACTTAAAGATATCCTAAGATTACTTAGGACGTTTAGCCCCGTATTTAGATCTCGATTTTTTACGATCTTTAACAGCTGCGCAGTCTAAAGAACCTCTAACGATGTGATAACGCACACCAGGTAAGTCCTTTACACGTCCGCCTCTTACTAGCACGATGCTGTGCTCTTGAAGGTTGTGACCTTCTCCGCCGATGTAAGCAATAACTTCTTGTCCGTTAGAAAGACGTACCCATGCTACTTTTCTAAGCGCAGAGTTAGGCTTTTTAGGAGTTTTTGTTTTTACCTGAAGGCATACTCCCCGTTTTTGCGGGCATTGTTGTAGAGCTGGAGACTTTTTACGTCTTGTTTTTGGCTCTCTAGGTTCGCGAATAAGTTGGTTAATAGTCGGCATCTTAGCCCTTTCTCCTATGAAAATAAAAATGTATAAAACACCGCCACAATATAGCGCATAGGGAGAATTATTGCAAAGCATTTGCTTTCCCTTTAAAAATTAATAGTAAAAATAATTTTAATTTCATATACAAAGAGAAAATGGAGAAGGAATGCGCCGGCTAGTGCTTGTTTGTTTTTTGCTTTTTGCTTCCCTGGATATTTTTTCAGCGCCTTCTCAGCTTAAAAAAACACATTTGCGCTCAACGATGGAGGATATGCTTTCTTATCATGTTGAGCATAAGGAGCTTTCGAATCTTTTAGTAAGACGTTCTATAAAAATTTACATTGAACAGTTCGATCCTCAGAAAGTGTATCTGTTAAATAGCGAGGTCCTCCCTTTTTTGGAGGTGCCTCAAGACACTTTAAGAGAAGTGGGGTTGAAATATCAAAGGGACGACCTCTCTTTTTATATTTCCTTGAATAAGGTGATTCAAAAGGCTACAGAAAGAGCGAGAGCTTTGCGCGAGGAAATGATAAGGGAGTTTATTTTAGCTCCTCCTGATATTGAGCAGCATGTAGGGGGATCGTACCTAGGATTTGCCTCTAATGAGCAGGAGCTAAAGCAAAGGCTCCGTAAACAGTTAATAAGTTTTTTAATAAATGCTGAGCAAGCAACGCTTAAAGCCTCTCCTTCAAAAAGAGAGAAAGTCTTTTCTCTTTTAGAAAAAAGATTAAAACGCAACGAAGACACCTATTTTTATGATGGAAAAAATGAACACTATATTGTTTTACATGCTCTTAAGGCTTTGGCGAAAAGTTTAGATTCCCATACAGCTTATTTTAGTCCTGAAGAAGCTATTGAAATGCGCACTAATTTAGAAAAACAATTTGAAGGAATAGGCGTTGTTTTAAAAGAAGGCGTTGAGGGAATTACCATTACAGACCTAATTAAGGGCGGACCTGCTGAAAAGTCAGGGAAAATTCTTATTGGGGATGTTTTAGTCTCTATCGATAAAAAACCTCTTGAAAAAGTTTCTTATGAAGAAGCGCTTGCTCTTTTAAAGGGAGATGGAAAATCTGAGATTGCTCTTGGATTAAAGAGAAAAGGCTCCAAAGCAAAAATCCTGGTACGCCTCAATAGAGAAAAAATTCTTATGCAAGAAGAGCGCCTCCAATATACATCAGAGCCTTTTGCAGATGGCATCATTGGAAAAATTAATCTTCCTTCTTTTTATGAAGGAGGCGAAGACTCTAGCTGCGAAAAAGACATGAAAGAGGCGATTAGAAGCCTTAAGAAGCAGGGCAAGCTTTATGGGCTTGTATTAGATTTAAGGGAAAATTCCGGAGGATTTCTTAATCAAGCTGTAAAGGTAGCAGGGCTTTTTATTACAAGCGGGGTTATTGTCATTTCAAAGTATTCAGAAGGAGAAGTTCAGTACCTCCGCACAATTGATGGTAGGTCCTATTTTAACGGCGCTCTTGTTGTCCTGACCTCTAAAGCTTCTGCATCGGCAGCTGAAATTGTTGCTCAAGCGCTTCAAGATTATGGCGCAGCTCTTATTGTGGGAGACGAAAGAACGTATGGGAAAGGAACCATTCAGTACCAAACGGTTACAGATGAAACAGCTTCCGCCTTTTTTAAGGTAACAGTTGGTAAATACTACACAGTTTCAGGAAAGTCCACCCAGATAGAAGGTGTAAAAGCCGACTTAATTGTCCCTACAGAATATGCCAAGTATAATATTGGCGAGCGGTTTTTAGAATATCCCTTAAGTAACGATAAAATGCCTCCTGCCTTTACAGATCCTCTAACTGATGTAGATGATAGCTCAAGGCTGTGGCTTCAGAAAAATTACCTGCCCCAAATTCAGCAAAGAGGCACAGCTCTTTACGCTAATCTAGCTTCCCTTAGAAGAAATAGCGCCAATCGTTTAGCAAACGACAAAAACTTCCAATATTTTCTTGAGTCTCTAGAACCTCCCAAAGAAGGCAAAACGTTTTCCCTTACACAAAATAAGGGAAGCTCGGATCTTCAAATGGATGAAGCTGTAAACATCCTTAAAGACATTGTTTATTTGAACACTCTTCGTTAGCAAAGAAGGGAAAGTGAGAGATGAACTTAGAGGTGTCGTAAGCTCTGTCAATTTCGCTGCCACTACCATAAAATAATGTAAGGTTGCCATGCTCTCCCAGTCTAGACCTAGGAGGCCATGCATAGTCTTCCTCAAGGTTTGCTGTTTCTAATTTTGAGGAGCGGCGTTTGGAGTAAAGTGTAAGGTAATCTTCTAGATATTTTTTATCACTATTGCCCGAGTTTAAAAATTGGCCGAGCTTATCCTGATTTATACTTTCGAATGCCTGCTCAAGAATACTACTTATTCCCCACGTCGTGTCGATGAAAAAAGCAACTTCAGACTTTTTATATTTCATACAAGAGAAAATAGTGCGAAATAAGCTGTTGTTTTTTTCGTCGATGATTTTGTTAATAGTGTAAATATTGCGCGCTACATAGGCCCAATTTACCGCTGTAAAACTGTTACTAGCATCCCAACATTGAGCGCCCTGATCCATTCTTTTTTTAATAAGAGAAACCAATTTATTAAGATCGATCTTTTGGGTTCGCCCGTGCGCTTTATAAGTGATGTATTTTCCGTCGCTGTTTGTAAAAGTGATTTCTCTATTCGAGAGGTAATGAGGGTTGAACCAAACAATGGGGGTGTATTTTAAGCTTAAAAAATTGAGAGTAAAAAATCTAAGTGCAATATTTAAAATGGAATAAATAAGGGAACGATCAATGCGTTGATTCTTCTCTTCAATGACAGCATTGATTGCATCAATATTTTTTACAGGATAAAGATGCCTGCCTTTAACCCCAAGGTGGTCCTGGCCACCTTGTGGATCGCAGAATGCCAATGCAAGTCTTTGTTCTGTGAGAGAAAGCACTCCTTTGATTGAAGTAATAAGCTCGCTAAGTTTGAGCTCTCTTTTTTCGCCTTGACCCGCTTGGCAAGCAATATAGTCCCCGTGCCCATTTGTAAATGAGAGATCACCTCTTACAATACTATTTTGTGCATTATCAAAATTATCAAATGAAACTATTGACATAATTTGCTCATATTAAAAAATATAATATGTATATTGTATCATAATTGCTTTTATTTAGCACGGTCATTCTATAAAATCTTCCTTGCTGGAAAAGTCTAGCCCTCTTATAGTAGTTGCCATATACAACTAAATGGATCTGTATGAAGCATCTTTCTGATCAAAAAATAAATTTACTGAGGCAAAATGCCAGATCTGTAGTTAGGGAGCTTGGGCTTCTTAATGACGCCTATTTTGAGGTAGGGGTTACTTTAGCTGAAAGGCACCTTCTTATAGAGCTTGCTTCAGAGGAATCTCTAACCGCAAAAGAGATTGCTGAAAGGCTTCTTTTAGATAAGTCTACTGTAAGTAGGCTGGTTGCTAGAGCCATAAAAAAAGGTTATATAACTTGTTCAACGGACCAAAAAGATAAAAGAAAACGATTTCTTCAATTTACAGATTTGGGCAAAAGCACCCTTTATGCCTTCGAACCAATTGCATTTAATCAAACAAAAAATGCGCTTCAAACTCTTAACATTGAAGAGATTGAGTGTGTTTATCAGGGTATGGCCCTTTATGCACAAGGATTAAAAAGTTCTCGTTTGCAAAATATAGCGCCTACAACATTTCCCCAAAAAGCGGATAACATAGAAAGCTTGAAAGAGTTGCACGATCAACTCCATGAACTTGGATACAAACTTGATACCTATAAGCTAGAAGATGAAGAAGCGTTGTTTGCTATTTTCAAGGAAGTTGTTGATACGGGATGTCAGTTTCCTTATGAAAGCAGTTCTATAGAAGAATTTTGCACTCATTTTTTTGGTTCAACATCGCAAGTTTATGTATGCCGCTCTTTCGAAGGTCAGGTAATTGGTGGTTTTTATCTCAAGTCAAATTATTCAGGAAGGTCAGTGCATATCGCAAACGCTGCATATATGATTAAAAGCACGCATCGAGGGCTTGGAATCGGAAGCTTGCTCGTTAAAATTTCGCTGCACATTGCTAGAAATCGCGGGTTTCTATCCATGCAATTCAACATGGTTCTAAGCCAGAATACAGGAGCTGTTAAATTCTATAAAAAAATTGGATTTGAAATCATTGGTACAATACCTAAGGGCATTCGAAATCCAGATGGAAACTTTCAGGATGGTTACACCATGTATCGTAGAGTAGAAAATTTATAATTAGGGAGATTTTATGACAGAAGAAAAAGCAATGGTTTCAAAAGAGGAAACATTTGATAAATTAGACATTCGTTTAGGGCGTATTATAAGTGTAGAAATTGAGTCTGCAGCACCTAAAAAAGCATATAAAATGAAAATAGATTTTGGAAAATTCGGAATAAAAACAAGCGTTGGAAGATTTACTCACCATAAGCCCGAAGAGATGATAGACAAACTCGTATTAGGCATTTTAAATTTTTCTCCAAGACAGATTGGGGACACTGTTTCCGATGTCCTAGTTCTAGGTGTGCAATATCCTAAAGCCGACAGTGGTGAAGCAACATTTATTACCCCCTCAGCCCAAGCTAAAATTGGAGGCAAGCTTTTTTAGCAATTCACAAGCCTACTATTCTTCCCGAGTAGCTATATCGATTTGATATCCGGAGATGTAGTTAATTCCAAGAATGCCAAACTCTCCGGGAGAGGGGTCTTGGAAGTAGGCGTCTTGGAGTTTGATTGTAGTATCATCTCTCGAACGAATGGTACAGTGATGTTCCAAATACTGCTGCGTGCTATTTCCTGAATTTAGAAAGTTGAGGAATTCCGTTTCTTTTGTATTATACCCGATTCTTTGGAATGCGGTTTCTTGAAAAAAGTTCCATATAGTGGATTCTTCACTGAAGTAGGTAGAGATTTCAGGTTTTTTGTATCTCATAAAAGGAAAAATTGAGCGAAGAAATCCCTTATTTTTTTCATCGATGATTTTGTTGATTGTGAGAATATTGCGCGTAACGTAGGCGAATTTTACAAATTGATTTTCGCGCCCAAGCTGATAGACTTGCCGATTATATGTTGCCTTTTCAATAACAGAAACCAATGTATTTAGATCTAATTTTTTCTTTTGTCCATGAGCTTCATAAGTGATGTATCTATCATCGCTATTTGCAAAAGTGATGTCTCTATTTGAGAGATAATGCGGATTGAACCAATCGATTGGTTTATATTTTTTAAACTTAGGAAATTAAAAGAAAAAAATCTAAGAGCAAAATTTAAAATCGAGTAAATAAGGGAGCTGTCAATGCGTTGGTTCTTTTCTTCGATAACGGCATTAATTGCCTCAATATTTTTTGTAGGAAAAAGATGGGCGCGTTGAAAAATAAACTTACGAGGAGTCTTGTCTTCATCGTAGAACAAGAATTTCTGCTGGATATTGTCTTCAAGAAGAGTTTCATTGAATGCGGTAATCAGTTCGCTGAGTTTATATTTTGTTTCTATATTATTTTCTGTGTAAACAATATATTTGCTCTCCCCGTTTTTAAAAGAGATGTCTTCCCTTGTAATGTTGCTTTTTACGTCAAATGCAGTAGTGCCTAATGTCATAATTCCTCAATATAAATTAATTATTGAATAATTATATTATAATTTGTTATTTATTAATATATAAAGATTATTTTAATTGGTTATTGTAAGGGAAATCTCTTTGCTATGCCATCCGTGAATGAAAGAAATGTCGATTTAAACCACTGATTATAAGGGTTTTAAGGAAACTGTATTTGGCTCCCGCATTGGAAGACAAGCGACAAAAAGAACGATATAAATGATATAATGATATGAATGATGAAGAAAAATTAAAAATATCATTATTATCATTTCCTTGCCGCCAATTCCTTAAACCCTTAGCCAAAATCATGTATCAATTGACGACAAGCCTTAATATCCTGCTAATTTTTAAATTTATGGGTTTCCTATGGGGCCGTAAATGGAGTGCTTGGCTTCTCTAACAAAGGCCCAGCGTTTATCTCCATAGGACCAATGCCAAAATTCGCCGGGATAATTCACAAAGCCTACTTCAGATAAAGCTTTTGACATAATATCGCGATTTTTGCGCGCTTCTTTTGAAATGAGAGGAGAGTCAGTGCGTATAAAGTCTTCGTTATAAAAGTCGTCAGGATTAATGCCCATGTCAAGAGGTTCACCATTTTGATTGATAAGCGTAATATCAATAGCGCCTCCTGTAGAATGAGGAGGGACATTAGTAACTCCTTCCAAGGTTTTTATAGGAGCGACAAATTTTGAGGTCTCCATAAAAAGCTCTTTTTCGTTCATTTCGGGGAATTTTTCTTGGATCTCTTTATATATTTCATCAAAAAGTCTAGCTTGCGTTTTTAAGCTGCGGAGACCCTCGATTAATTCAAAACGCACCCCGGCAGGTAAAAGCTTTTCTGCTTCACATAATTTTTCATACACTGTTTTACGCATATGAGTGCATTCAGGATCTTCCAAAATAAATTTTGTTGAATAGGTTATGATTGCCTGATCTTTTAAATCTATAAGCGGCTCTCCATTTTCTATAATCGGAACATCGCGTATGGAAGCAAATGTATTACCTTTTAAAGGAACCATTGAAAGGAAAAATAAAATTAGGTACGTGAGAACT
Organism: Chlamydiota bacterium; assembly: GCA_013288075.1. Taxonomy (GTDB): domain Bacteria; phylum Chlamydiota; class Chlamydiia; order Chlamydiales; family Rhabdochlamydiaceae; genus JABDCQ01. Next base: position 37,868 of record JABDCQ010000015.1, read on the forward strand.
TGTATATGCATAGTTACTTAGGACTTATTTTTGTTTTTTAATTTATCTAACACTGCTTTTTTAAACCAAGCGGGTGTTTGATCAGTTTTCATTTCCAAATCTTTTCCATTAGTAATTTCTGCTACAAAGAGGAGTTCTGGGGTGGAGTTATCGAAAATATAAGCGCGGTGAGTCTTTTGAATCGCATTAATTAACAAATCAAGAGAATTGTGGTAACGGCTTATAATTTTATCTTCTGGTACAGGGTGCCCCCCCATTTTTACTCGATTTTGAACGCGTGATATGTTGATAGAGGGGTCTTCAGTTGCAACATAATAAAGATAAGTGCGATAGCTCATCACTTGAGCTTTATGGAGCAAATCGATTTTTTCAGGGTGAGACATTACAGTTTCAAAGGTAAAGCTTTGCCTTGTTTCGATAAGTTTATTGCGAATAAAATCTGCAGCCACTGCAGCAAAATAAGGGTTTGCTTCGATTTCATGAAAAATCAGTTTGCCTTCAGAAAATTGAAGGTTTTGTGCCTTGCCTTCTAAAGTTGAAATTTTTAATAAAGAAGAAGACTCAAAAAAATCTAGAACTTCTTGTTTTGTTGTAGTTACCTTATACGCATTGAAATCGAGAAAACCAGATTTATGAGTTTCTTTTTCGATTTCGTCAGGATTTATATATATCCCAAGAAGCTCTGAGCTGATTACTGATTTTATTGTGCTTTTGCCGGATCCATTTGGTCCTGCAAACATGCGCAGACGAGGAATATTTTTGCTCATTGGATTTTGAACCTTTGGCCTTTGAGTATTGGTACTGTAGGAGACACTTGTTTAATAGATTTTCTTGTGCCATCCGGATGTACTTCTATAATGACTCCTTTTTCACAAATCAATACGTTATTCCCAGAAGCGAGAGTAGCCCAATAAGCCTGTTTAACAGCGGAATCGGCTAAGTCAGGTATATGTTCCTCTAAAAAACGCATTGCTTCTTCATCTATTGGCATAGCTTTAATCTTGGTTAAATTTATAGGGTGCAAGTCTTGATGGTATAACACAAGACGTATTGAGATCAATCGAAGAGATTTTGTAAAATAAGGTTTTTAGGGCATTTTCAATATCTTGCCTTTAATCAGATGGTAATTCCTTAATCATTTTTTCTGATCCGTCAGGAAACACTTCTAATAAAATTCCGTTTCTACAAATCAATACACTGTTTCCAGAAACGAGTGTTTGCCAGTAAGCTTGCTTGATAGCGGCTGCGGCCATCTCAGGTATATGTTCCTCTAAAAAACACATTGCTTCTTCATCAAGCAAATGTATCTTATTATCATTTTCAAGAACTAAGAATGCTCGATTTTTAGAATTTAAAGGAGTTAGGGTGGTCTTTTCAAATGATCTGGCTGGAATTTCTAAGAGAAGGTAAATAGAAAGGAAAAATAAAGGAAGCATTCTCATGAAACCCAAGATTCAGGTTATTAAGAAGGTTGGCCGGAACTGGAATCGAACCAGCGACACAAGGATTTTCAGTCCTCTGCTCTACCGACTGAGCTATCCGGCCATTTATTCGTAAGAATGTAAAAAAGATAGACGAGTGTCTAATTTTTAGCAAGCGCTAAAACTTCTTTCCTTGAAGTTGTGCAAGGTTTCTCATGGAATTTACAAGAGAAACAAGGCCTGTCTTATTTAATGCGGAAATTTCAAAGAGAGTAGAAGGATCAAATGGGTAAGCTTCTTTGAATTTCGCAACATTTTCGGCAGCGCCTTCGTAATCGACTTTGTTTAGTGCAACAAGGAAGGGCTTTTCGAGCATTTTTTTATCGTAAGCTTCACACTCAGCTCTTAGGACTTTAAAATCGTCAATAGGATCTCTTCCTTCGTGTCCGGAAATATCGATTAAGAAAACAAGAGTGGATGTGCGCTCGATGTGTTTTAAGAAAGCAATTCCAAGGCCTTTATTTTGGTGCGCGTCCTCGATGATTCCTGGAATATCAGCAA
>JABDCQ010000016.1:0-6742 GCA_013288075.1 Chlamydiota bacterium
ATTTCTACGGCAGCAGTTTCTTTTGCATCAGAGCCATGTACAGCGTTTTTGTCGATAGACACAGCAAAGCTTGCGCGGATGGTTCCAGGTTTTGCATCTTTAGGATTTGTTGCGCCCATGGTCTCTCTATTTTTTGCAATGGCATCATCGCCTTCAAGAACCGATACAAATACAGGTCCAGAAATCATAAAAGATACAAGCTCGCCAAAGAAAGAACGGCTTTTATGAATAGCATAAAAAGCTTCAGCTTCTTTTTGTGAAAGGTGCATCATTTTTGCAGCAACAATACGAAGGCCTTGCTTTTCAAATAATTGGAGGATTGCGCCAATATTGTTTGCTTCAACCGCGTCCGGTTTTAAAATAGAAAGTGTGCGTTCTAATGCCATAAGGCTCCTTAAAAGTTAAAATTGGTTAATGGGCTTTTAATTATAGGAGTGAGTTGCTATATTATCAATCTTTCTTATTAAGGATTCTCTATGAGCTATGGAAATTATCCCGATTTAAGGGGCGTTAGTAAAATTCTTGTGATAAAAATGCGCCATCATGGCGATGTGCTTCTGACATCTCCTCTTTTTTCGGTGCTCAAAAAGGCGCTTCCTGAAGCCGCAATCGATGCTTACATTTATGAAGACACACTTCCTATGCTAGAAGGGCATCCAGGCATTCATTCTTTTTTTCTCTACGATAGAAAATGGAAAAAGCTTTCCTTTTTTAAGAAGATAGGAAAAGAGCTTGCTTTGCTTCTTAAACTAAGAAAAGAAAAGTACGATCTTGTAATTAATTTAACAGAAGGCGATCGAGGAGCTATTGCAGCTAAATTTTGCCAAAGTCGTTACCGAGTAGGCTTTGATCCTAAAGGTAAAGGTCTTTTTGGGAAAAAAAGCTTATATACCCATCTTGTTAAAGATGCAGGAAAACCCAGGCATACAGTAGAAAAGCAATTAGATGTATTAAGATGTATAGGAATTTTTCCGAGGCCTGAAGAAAGAGATTTGACCTTAGTTATAGGAGATGCCCCTAAGGCAAGTGTGCTAAAAAAGCTCGAGGCTGCAGGAATTACTCCTTCTAAATATGTTGTGATTCATCCAGTGTCTCGCTGGCGCTTTAAGTGCCCCCCTGTTTCTTTTATGGCAGATCTTATTAAGGAGCTTCACGCTAAAGGAGAAACGATTGTCCTAACAGCTAGCCCAGATAAAGAAGAGCTTTTGATGATAGAAGAAATCAGAAGGCTTTCTGAAGGCATTCCCCTTCATGATTTTGGAGGAAAGACAACCCTTAAAGAGCTTTCTGCCCTTATTGCATCGGCTAAATGTCTAATTACTGTGGACTCTGTTCCCTTACATATTGCAAGTGCTACTAAAACACCTGTTGTTGTTCTTTTTGGCCCAACATCAGAGATCAATTGGGGCCCTTGGATGCACCCCGGAGCGCGCGTTGTTGCGCAAAATTTGCCTTGCCGTCCTTGCTTTATGGATGGTTGCGCAGGAAGCAAAATGAGCGATTGCCTCTATACTCTTCGTGTGGAAAAGGTTCTTGAAGCTTTTGATGCAATAACAGGTGCTCCAAAAACATGCCTTCAAAATCTTTTAGCTGCTTTTTGTAAATAAAATCTTTGTCTTTTCTCTATGAGTGGGTGTTTATTATAAATTTTTTATTCAGATGTAAAAAATTTTAGAATAAAAAATCTTAATGATCTGTTAATCCTTATTTTGTATTATCCTGATAAAATCCATGTAAAAGGGTTCTTTTGAAAAAGAGCCTATTTGGGATCTGAAGAGAAAAACCAAATCATTAAACAAAAAAAGAGGAAAAATTATGTCAGGACCAACAGCAGTAGTAGCAAATCCAAGTGTAGATGCGTTAATACAGGCAAATAATAATGCAAAAAACGTTAAACCAGGTGCTTTACCAAACAACACTTCTGTTACAAAGTGCTGCTGCAACGCAGACACAGTGAAAAAGATCGCTCTTATCGCAGTTGCTACAATTGCTATACTTGCTGTAATTGCTGTAATCACTCTTTCAGCACTAAGTGGTGCAGGCGTTCTTAGCTTTGGAGCAATTCCAGCAGTTGGCGTAGCCTTTGCAGGTAAATTCGGCGCTCTTATCCTTGCAGCTATAGCAGTAGTAGGCGTAGCGGCAGCTGGCGGATGCATTGCAAAGCTTGTAAAAGATGCCGAAAACGCTAAAGCAGCAGAAGCAGCTAAAGCAGCAGCTCATGCGGCGGACCCAAAAACTAAACTAACTAAAGCGGAAGCTAAATTAGTTGTGCTAGAGAAAGCGTTAATTGAAAAAGACACTGCTCTTACAGCGGCACGAGGTAAAGCATCAGAAGCAAATAACGCAAAATATGATGTATCCTTAACACCAGAAGCGAAAGTAAAGGCAGAGGAAGCATCTCAAGCTGCAAATGCAGCGTCACTTAATGCAACGACAGCCCTTAACAAAGCTGACCAAGCAGTAAATGCAGCAAGAACAGCAGTAGAGGCAGCAAGAACAGCTGTGCTTGCAGCAGATAATGCGGCGTTAGGAGCGAAAGCAGCAGATAATGCGGCTTTAGCTGTTGAAGCGGCTTTAGCTGTTAAATAATCTCTAAGCTTTTAGCTTTAAGTTTTTAAGCGCAAGTTGCCAAAGGCAACTTGCGCTTTTTTTTGAGTCTCTAGAGTTTTTCCTTTTCCTTATCTATTTTCTGCGTAGATATTTCTTTATTTCTCTATGGGGCGGTATTTGTTATAAATTTTTTATTTAGATATAGAAAAAATTTCGAATAAAAAATCTTAATTATATATTAATCCTTATCTTGTATTATCCTCATAAAATCCATATAAATGGTTCTTTTGAAAAAGAGCCTATTTGGGATCTGAAGAGAAAAACCAAATCATTAAACAAAAAAAGAGGAAAAATTATGTCAGGACCAACAGCAGTAGTAGCAAATCCAAATCCAAGTGCAGGTGCGTTGATACCGCCAAATGATAATGCAAAAAACGTTAAACCAAGTGCTTTACCAAACAACACTTCTGTTACAAAGTGCTGCTGCAACGCAGACAGAGTGAAAAAGATCGCTCTTATCGCAGTTGCTACAATTGCTATTCTTGCTGTAATTGCTGTAATCACGCTTTCAGCACTCAGTGGTGCAGGCGTTCTTAGCTTTGGAGCAATCCCAGCAGTTGGCGTAGCCTTTGCAGGTAAATTCGGCGCTCTTATCCTTGCAGCTATAGCAGTAGTAGGCGTAGCGGCAGCTGGCGGATGCATTGCAAAGCTTGTAAAAGATGCCGAAAGCGCTAAAGCAGCAGAAGCAGCTAAAGCAGCAGCTCATGCGGCGGACCCAAAAACTAAACTAGCTAAAGCTGAGGAAGCAGTAAAAAAAGCAACAGAAGCGGTTAACGCAGCAGACTTGGTAGTAGTTAAAGCTGAAGCAGATCAAAGAGCTGCTATGGACAACCAGATCAGCGAGAAGGCAGAGATAGTGAGTAAAGCAAAAGAAGTAAGAAAAGAAGCAGGCAAAGCTTTAGATAAAGCAAATGCTGTATTTGCTTTGGCTCAAGCAACAAATACCCTAGCTAATGCAACGAAAACTGCAAAAGAAAAAGCAGAAGTAGTTACAGCAACAAGAGCAGGAGTATTTAAAGCTCAAGCGGATGTAAAAAATGCAGTCGACGCTGTTAAAAAAGCGGACGCTTCTGAGACGCTTGCACTAGCGCAAGAGCTCCTAAATGGGGTAGTAAACGAAGCGCGACTAGCAAATTGTGAGGTTGAGAAAGCTAGAGGCGTAGTTGTACGTTTAGAAAATGCAGATCTAGAGTCAGCTCAATATATCTAATAGTCTTTTAGCTTTAAGTATTAAGCGCAAGTTGCCGTTGGCAACTTGCGCTTTTTTCTTTTGAGTCTCTGGAGTTTTTCCTTTTCCTTACCTATTTTCTGCGTAGATATTTCTTTATTTCTCTATGGGGCGGTATTTGTTATAAATTTTTTATTTAGATATAGAAAAAAATTCGAATAAAAAATCTTAATGATCTATTAATCCTTATCTTGTATTATCCTCATAAAATCCATATAAATGGTTCTTTTGAAAGAGCCTATTTGGGATCTGAAGAGAAAGACCAAATCATTAAACAAAAAAAGAGGAAAAATTATGTCAACGGCATTCCGAACAGTAAATCCAAACCAACATCTGTTACCGCAGGCAAATAATAATGCAACAAAAACTGAACCTCGTATCGCAGGTGTTCCGCCAACAGGTGGTTTGCCAAACAACACTCCTGTTACAAGAGAGTGCTGCTGCAACGCAGACACAGTGAAAAAGATCGCTCTTATCGCAGTTGCTACAATTGCAATTCTTGCTGTAATTGCTGTAATCACTCTTTCAGCACTAAGTGGTGCAGGCGTTCTTAGCTTTGGAGCAATCCCTGTAGTTGGCGCAGCATTCGCAGGTAAATTCGGCGCTCTTATCCTTACATGTATAACGGCAGTAGGCATAACGCTAGCTGCTGTCTCTATTCGTAAGCTTGTAACAGACGCAGAAGAGGCTAAGTACAAAGCCTACCTAGCAGAACGCTCAGCCGCTCTCTAAATTGGGATCTCCAGTCTCAGCTCCTGATTCTGTATAAGTTTTTAACCTTTTTAAGGCTTTAAGCATTAAGCGCAAGTCGTCTTCGGATAACTTGCGCTTTTTTATTTTAAGTCTTTTTGCTTTTCCTTGGCCTGAAAGGCCTATATGATACAGCCCAGGTCGCAGCGTAGCGGAGGCCTGGGTATAGATGAAAAAATAATTTGAGCCCTGCAAGGGCGGCATAAATGGCAAGCTTATACCGTCCTTGCAAGGCATACGCATAAACCTAAAAAGAAAAATACTAAAAGCGAAAGTTCTTTTCATACACACTCAAGCCAAGCTTTTGCTTAGGGATGACTTTTTCTTTGTCCCGCTAGGGACTATGGAACGTAGCCAGGGTGTGACACTTCGTCACGCCCTGGCTACGTTCCATAGTCCCTAGCGGGACAAAGAAAGAGCCTTAGCTTGAGTGTGTATGGAAGTTACCTTTCGCTTTTAGTGTTTTTCTTTTTAGGTTTATGCGTATGCTCTTGCAGGGCTCAAAGGTTGGTTATACCTCTCTACCCAGGCCTCCGCTACGCTGCGACCTGGGCTGTATTATATAGGCCTTTCAGGCCAAGGAAAAGTCTTAGCATGAGTGTCTAGGGGCTTGGGCTTCCCCCTAACGCTTTGACCTTGGTTTGTAATATAGTTCAATTCATCTTTTATTCTTCACGATAAAATCGGTAGTCTCTTATTGTTAGTTATTTATGTAATTAGTGAACTTAATAATTTAATTAAATTAAAATCTTTATTAATTATTAATAACTATTTGTTACTATATTAGCAATTCCATGAATAATGGTTTGTCTCTCTTCAAAAAGTTGAAGAAGGGAATAGAGGGGTAAAAACCTCGTTTAATCATAAAAAAATAAAAAAAAGAGGATAAAATTATGATGCCGTCAGCAAATCAAACAAATAACCAAGTTCTTTCAGCAACAAATAACCAAAATCAAGTACTAGGGATACCAAGCAAGCCTTCAAACAGCCGTTTTAGCCCAGAAACAAGCAAGAATGTGAAGCTTGCAGTATTAGGGATCATAGCTTTTATTGCGATTGCAGCAGTTTTAGGCTCTATTGGAGTATCTATTGCACACACACAAACAAATGTGCCATTTGCAAGTAATTTCCTTAATGGAATGGGCAACTTAAGCCTTATCCCGCAAATCGCAATTCCTGTAGTGGGTTCCTTGATTGCTGGCGCGGCTCTTTACGGCACGAAGAAAGTGAAGCAAAATTTTTGGATACAATCTTGTGCTTTACCGAACAATCAACCTATAACTAACATGGAAGACCTGACTGAAGAGGTTCTCTAGTTTTTGAGGAGGATCGTTAATGGGCTTTAGGCCATTAACCTTATGCGCAAGCCGCTTTTGTGGCTTGCGCATTTTTTTTTACCCTCAAGCTTGGGTGTTTTCTTTCTTTCTTTCTTTGCCGCAGGCCTTGGAGTGCGACGTTTCCTACGTCGCCTTGGCATTCAAAATGAGTTTGAAGGGGTGATGCCTCGAATGGTAAGAATGTTAGGGGCTCAGGCTTTAGCCCCTAACATTCATAGCCCACTCAAACTCATTTTGAATGCCAGGGCGACGTAGGAACCGCCCTCACTCCAAGGCCTGCGGCAAAGAAAGAGACCAACAGCTAATGTTTGTGTTGTTTTAAGGTAATGTAATAATAAAAATAAATTTAATTTAAATCTTTATTAATTATTAATAACTATTTGTTACTATATTAGCAATTCCATGAATAATGGTTTGTCTCTCTTTCAAAAGTTGAAGGGAGAATGGAGGCGAAAATTAAGAAGCCTCATTTTTAATAAACTATTGAAAGATGAAAAACAAATTTTCATTTTAATTATAAACAAAAAAAAGAGGATAAAATTATGTCACATCCAACAGTTCCAACACTAGGATCTAATGTTCCATTACCATCAAATGATCAAGTAAATAATCAAAATCAGAATACAAACACGATTTCAAAAGGTCGTTTTTCTGTTACCCCAAACACAAGCAAGAATGTGAAGCTTGTAGTACTTGGGATAGTAGCATCTATTGCGATTCTAGCAGTGCTAGCGTCTATTGGAGTATCTATTGCTCATACACAAACAAATGTGCCATTTGCAAGTAATCTCCTTAACGGAATGGGCAACTTAAGCCT
>JABDCQ010000016.1:6842-37901 GCA_013288075.1 Chlamydiota bacterium
GCAGTGCTAGCGTCTATTGGAGTATCTATTGCTCATACACAAACAAATGTGCCATTTGCAAGTAATCTCCTTAACGGAATGGGCAACTTAAGCCTTATCCCGCAAATCGCAATTCCTGTAGTGGGTTCCTTGATTGCTGGCGGCGCTATCTACGGCATGAAAAAAGTAAAGCAAAAGTACTATGTTCCGACTTACCATGTTAATCCGTATTTTAATTATAACAACAATAACAACAATAGCAACAGTTATGCTATTAGACACATCATGCCTGACGATAATAATTCGATTTTAGATCATAATCCGGTTTCTAATAATAGCAAAAATAACAACAATAGCAACAGTCTTACTATTAGACACATGCCTGACTATGATAATCACATGCCTGGCGATGATAATTCGATTTTAGATAACAACAATATTATTATTCACAGAACCCCTAGTAATAATGTTGATTATCCTTCCAGAAATGACAGAAGTATTCTTGCTATTGATGAAATGCTTGATGACAATGCTGTTAATTTCCATGACGAAGAGTAAATAATATGTTATTAGTTATTTGAGTGATGCGCAAGTTTTCGATACTTGCGCATTTTATAATAAATTAGTTTTAAAAAAGAGGAAAAAATTATGTCACATCCAACAGTAACAGGATTTAATGTACCAGCAAATGATCAAGTAAATAATCAAAATCAGAATACAAACACGATTTCAAAAGGTCGTTTTTCTGTTAGCCCAAACACAAGCAAGAATGTGAAGCTTGTAGTACTTGGGATAGTAGCATCTATTGCGATTCTGGCAGTGCTAGCGTCTATTGGAGTATCTATTGCTCATACACAAACAAATGTGCCATTTGCAAGTAATCTCCTTAACGGAATGGGCAACTTAAGCCTTATCCCACAAATCGCAATTCCTGTAGTGGGTTCCTTAATTGCTGGCGGCGCTATCTACGGCATGAAAAAAGTAAAGCAAAATCATTTTATGTCGAAATTGGATATTATATCTTTATTGAATAGTAGCAAATCTGTTCCTTACTATGTTGATGCGCCTTTACATAATAACAACAATAACAATCAGCATAACAGCAGTATTATCAGCTCCAGTATGCCTGGACCTGGTTCGATTTTAAATAATAACAATAGATATATTCTTGATGAAGCAGATGAAGCATTAGATGAAAATGTTATTAGATTTCATGATGGACATCTTATTAGAATCCATCAAGGCGATGAAGTATAAATAATATGTTTTTAGTTATTTGAGTGATGCGCAAGTTTTCGATACTTGCGCATTTTATAATAAATTAGTTTTAAAATAGAGGTAAATTATGTCAAGTTATACAAATGTTAGTAATCAAGTGCCTGCATCTCCAGCAGTGCCTGCTGCCTCTATTGTTAGTAACAATAGTAACCCAGCTCCTGTTGATGTAAGTAAAATGACAACCGGTCAAAAGGTTGCTGTGTTAATGGGTGTTATCGGTACGCTTGCTCTAATAGCTGGGGTTGCCGGAGCTATTATTCATGGAGTGAATCCAGATCTTCTTTCAGTGATGAATTTTCCAAGTGGTAGCGCTTTAGGGATAACCCTAGGTGTTACAGGCGCAGGACTTCTTACTATAGTAGGTTCAGTTGTGGCTTATAGACGCTGTAGATCGCAAAAAATCGCAGTAGCAGCAGCAGCTTTACTGGCAGCAACTTTGCCAGCATTGCCGTCAGCAGCAGCTTTAGCGCAATCAACACCTTTCCCTGATAGTTGGGATGGTGGACATGATGGTTATTAAAAAATAGTTTTATTCTTTTTGCCTATTTCTTTGCATAAAAAACAAAGAAATAGGTTTTTTTATTTAATCCCTATTTTTTTTAAATTGTGCTTAAAGGCGGAAGTTTTCGCCGAAGTAGGTTTGGCGCGCTTCTTTGCTCTCAAGAAGTTCGTGCACCGTTCCCTGGATCATGACTTTGCCATCGCGCACAAGGTAGCTTCTATCGACAATGGAGAAAATTTCGCGTGCGTTATGATCGGTGATAAGAACGCTGATTTTCATGTTTTTTAAGATTTTAATGAGGTGCTTTACATCGTTTACTGAAAGCGGATCGATGTTAGCAAAGGGTTCATCAAGAAGAAGCAAGGAAGGCTCGGTAACAAGTGCTCTTGTGATTTCTACGCGTCTTCTCTCGCCGCCCGATAGGCCTGAAGCCTTTTTCTTGGCAAGCCTTTCAAGATGCAATTCTTTAAGAAGTAGCTCTAATCTTCTTTTTTTCTCTTCTTTGCTTAAAGGCAGTGTTTCTAAAATGCAAAGAATATTTTCCTCTACAGTGAGATCTCTAAAAACGGAGGGTTCTTGAGCTAAATACCCCATGCCCTTAAGGGCTCTTTGATCGATTGGTAAATCTGTTACATCTTCTTCTTTAAAAAAGACTTTTCCACTATCTGGTTTAATTAAACCGATAGTCATATAAAAGGCTGTTGTTTTACCAGCGCCATTAGGACCTAAAAGTCCTACTACTTCGCCAGGAGCAATAGCAAAAGAAAGGCCATTTACAACAGTTCTTCCTCCGTAAGTTTTTACAAGATTTTCTACTCTGAGGATGGGGGCAGGGGGGGCTTTATTCATGGGTCTCCTGGAACATGCTTTTAAGGGCTATACTTTCTTCGTCGTTAAAGGTGAAGCGGACATTTCCTATACCTCTTACGATCTCTTTTTTTGTGAGCGGATCGCGGCTAATGTGAATTTCACTTGCGCTAAGATAAAGTGCCTCTGATTCATCGAAAAATAATACTTTTTTCCCGGGAGTAGCTATTAGCATTAACGTTTGCTTTTGGGGAAAACACTTAATCTCATCAGCTTTTGCAAGGCGTGTTTTGAGGTCTTTAGAATAAAGGCGAATATTGCCGAGTAAATGAAGCTCTACAGGCTTTAATTTTCCTAGGGTCTCCTGGTATGTGATGTGCGCCTTATTTGCAAAGATGCCGGCTTCTTCTTGCTCATAATAAAGTTGTAATTTTTGGGAGGTATTTCCCTTTATTACAGGGCTTTCCATGGTACAAATATTTTCTTTTCTATCAATAACAAGAGATCCAAAATTGGTGAGTGTATGGCAAAGTTTTTCGTCTTCATAGGTGAAAATTGTTTTCCCTTTTGTCTTGATAAAGCGTACGCCTTGTTCGTCTTTTGTTATTTCAAGGCAATCTTCTGCAAGAAGTGTTCCAAAGAGGCTCTCTTTTAGCTTGATGTTGTCTTTAAGTGTAAGGGTATTTGCTATTTCATCCCATGTAAGCGTATCTGAAGAGAAGGTAAGGCTCTCCTCTAAAGAATAAATGGCACCTTCTGGGTGTATAAGAGTTAAGGTAGAAGCTCCAAGGTCAAGGGTGATTTTATCCGCTTCAATAAGATCTTTACCATGTAGCAGGCAGCTTTTTTCTCCTTCTTGAGGAAGAGCTTCTACAATGCCTTTATTTCTTATGTAATGGGCTTCATGCGTATTTAAGCTAAAGTCTTGCCCATAATCCATTGTTACGTTGTTTGTCGCTTTAACTTCTGCTACATCAAAGCCTTCTTTTTCTTTAACCATTTCAAGAGTGATTTTATGGCTTGATAGCTTTAAAGGGATCTCTTTTTTTCCTCTTACAACATGGTCTTTATACTCTATTTTCTCGGTATCAGAAGAACAAAATACGGCATGCAGAAGAATAAAATCTAAATGCGCTTCCGCAGCTTTTAAAGAGGAGTTATTCTTTAAAGAGAGAAGAACATTTTGATGTAAGCGGATTTTAGAAAAGGGTACCTTTCCATTTTCTTCTCTTTCTAAAAAGGCCTCCTCAGCGCGCATTGTACCAAGAAAATGTTCGAGTAGCACATTGCCTTTTAAAATTAGGGTATTGCCATCGTAATCTGCGTGGGTTGAAGAAACGTTACTCTCTTCTTCTTCTTCTACCTCTGCCTGCGCACCAAAAGAGAATAGCATGAAAAATACTAACAATAGACATTTTGCGTAACGCGCTTTGGTTGGAAAAATTAGCCATTTTTGTGCAGGTTTAAAATCAAATTTTGAGAGCATGTGTAAGCACATGGTCGAAAAATTTGATTTTAAAGATGCCGAAAAGGGCAATTTTAACAACCAAATGGGGTCACGCAAGATGTCTAATAGAACCACGGTTAATCTCCCTTGGCTGTAGGCTTTAGAGAGGCTTGGAATTGTTTGGCTTGGAATTTAGGGCTTTTCCCCGATACAGAAAAGGAGACGTCTTTCGCAACGCCCTTCATGAACGCATTTTTAATAGAAGATCCCATTTCTAAGGGCAGCTCATGGCCGTCTTTACGAAATAAGGAGAGCATGACAGTTTTTGCGTCAAATTCACTTGTATTATATCTGTAGGTTCCTTGATCTGCTTCAAAAAAACGGAGCTGCTGCATAGGTTTATTTCCTTCTGTTAAATACACCTTATCTTGCATCCAGCACCGGATTTTTTCGAGATTTTCGATCACTTCAATTTTACTTCCTTTAGGCTCAAGAGTTAAAAGAGAGACAGCGCTTTGAATCCGGTAGTGAAGGCGTGTTTCCGCATTTTCAGCAAACCAGATGTCTTTTTGCACTTTTTGGCGGATCTGGTGGGTGGATGATCTAAGGGTTTCAGAAGAGGCTGTGATCTTTTCTTTTTTTTCAAAGGAAGTGGCGTATTTAGCTAAATCTTTTTCAGAAACTAAACAAAAATTTATTGCCCACAAAAATAAGAGGGCAGAAGAGATAACAAGACTAAAAAAGGTAGCTTTTTTAAACATTATCCATTCACTATATCATAGATTTTTTTGCATTCTTCCATAAGGCCTTTAAGAAAAGCAAAAGGCATGACAGAGTCTTTATCGCTTTTTGCATTAGCTGGATCATCGTGTGATTCCATAAAGATAAGGTTGCATCCGGAAGCAATGGCCGCTTTTGTAAGCGTCGGAATAAATTCTCTTTGCCCACCTGAAGCATCGCCTCTTCCTCCTGGTAGTTGCACTGAATGGGACGCATCGAAACATACAGGAAAGCCATAATCTTGCATAATAGGGATGCCGCGCATATCGCTTACGTAGTTATTATATCCAAAGCTTGCGCCTCTTTCTGTTAAAATAATATTTTCATTTCCTGTGGATCTAATTTTATCTACGACGTTTTTGATATCCCAAGGCGCCATAAATTGCCCTTTTTTCACATTGATAATAGCTTTTGTGAGGCCGGCTGCGCAAATGAGATCGGTTTGTCTGCATAGGAAAGCAGGAATCTGGATGATGTCGCACACTTCAGCCACAGGCGCTGCTTCTTCAGGGGAATGGATATCGGTTAAGACAGGCACGTCAAATTCTTTTTTTATTCTTTCAAGGATTTTTAATCCTTTTTCCATACCAGGGCCGCGAAAAGAGTTAAAAGAGGAGCGGTTTGCTTTATCGTAGCTGGATTTATAGATGAAATTGATGCCTAGGGGCTCAAAGATTTTTTTTAGAGTTTCAGCCGATCTAAGTGCATGCTCTTCGCTTTCTATAACGCAAGGGCCAGAAATCATGGCGAAGGGATGCCCGCTTCCTACATAGAAATCTTTTACCTTAATGGCTTTTACAATTTTTCTCTCATTCATAGCTTTTCCCTAAGATTAATCTGAAGGCAAAGAATACCTTATCTAGTGTTTAAATGAAAGGGGGACGACATATTCATTATGTATGTTTTTAAAATTTTTTATATATTCCCTAAGATTTAATGTTTCTGTATGGCTATTATCTAGGGGATAGGTGATTTCTTCTCTAAGATCTAGCAGGGGAATAAGAACAAAAAGGCGCTCTTTCCATCCCTTATGGGGAATAGTTAGCGTTTCGCTTTTGTGAAACTCTTTTCCAAAAAACAAGATGTCGATGTCAAGGGGGCGCGGAGCATTTTTTGCTTTGGGTATTTTGCCAAGATGTTCTTCAATAGCTTGAAGTTTTTCAAAAAGCTTCTCTGCATCAAGGGATGTTTCTATTTGGCATACAAGATTCAGAAAATCTTTTTGGGGAATAGCGCTTACAGGCGAAGTCTCAAAAAACCTAGAGGATTTTAAGTTAAACACCCCTTCTAATTTTCCTATTTCTAACAAAGCTTTCGTTAAAAGAGAGAGGCTATCACCCATATTACTCCCCAGCCCCAAATATACTGTTTTCATCGCATCCTTTAATTTTTCTACCGCAGAGAGGCATTTCTCTCTCTCTCTCTCTCTTCCTCTGTGGTTTCTTGTCTCTGTGGTTTAATCTTTGGCTAAGCTGAAGCCTGCAAAAGACTCGCATTTTTTAAACCACAGAGACAAGAAACCACAGAGGGAAGAAAGAGAGAGAGAGAGAGGAATTTATTTCTCTTTGTTTACATGAGGTCTTCTAGGGTGTAGAGGCCGGGGGGCTGGTTTTTAAGGAGCTTCGCGGCTCTTAAGGCGCCTAGGGCGAAGAGATCGCGGTTGCATGCTTTATGCGTTAGGATGATCTCCTCTCCTTCCATATGAAAGATTACCGTATGCTCTCCACTGACATCGTCTTTTCTAATCGATTTAATGGCGGTATTTGGATTTCCTATAGCAGCTTTTAAATCAAGGGCAGTTCCGCTTGGGGCATCTTTTTTATTGATATGGTGTGTTTCTATAATTTGGGTGGAAACGTCTTTAAGTTCTTTACTTAAAACTCTAAGCGCTTTTTTTAGTAGATGAATGCCGAGGCTAAAGTTAGAGGAAATAAGAATAGGGATCTCTTTTTTTGCGGTATTCAGAAGCTCTTTAACCTCAGGCAGAATTCCTGTTGTTCCTATTAAAATAGGCTTTTTATACTGCATAGCTTTCTCTATATTTTGAGCAGTTGCTGTAGCAACAGAAAAATCAATGAGGATGTCTACTTTCTCAAAGGGAGCTCTTTCCCTAGAGAAAATTGACGAATCTAAATCTGAGGAATTTTCTGAGGCTAATCCAAAAACAACGTGCAGATCAGGATCATTCTTTGCTGCTTCTAGGATTTTTCGTCCCATTTTTCCTGTGATGCCAATGATTCCTAAGTTCATCCTTCTCTATCCTTTTTGATATTGGAGTCTTCTCGCATTACACTCTTCAAGCATTTTATTTAGTTCTTTAATGGAAGAAAGAACATTGATAATGGCAGATCTTTCTTTTTCAAAGGATTTTGTTCTTTGAAAAAATTTCTTTTTAGCGCCTTCTGCTTTTTCTATCATTTCTTCTGTCTCTTCTTCTTCTTCGAAAAGATCTTCTTGCTCATCATATTCTGTTCCAAGAATTCCTAAAATGAGTCTATGTGTGAAATAGCGATTTTTGTGAATTCTTGTTTTTGCAGGAGGAGAAAACTCAGCCCAAGGCATGTTTTTATTTTGCAGCCCAAAGAGTTTTTCAAACTCTGAGGCGTAAATGGAAGAGAGGCTTGCGATATCGGAATGCGTAGAGACCATTCCGGGTTTCTCAAGAAATTGAGGATCGAGAATTGTCTGATCGTGCGCGTAGCGATTATGTGTTTGAATATCTAAGTTATCAATTGTAACAGCATGCATAGATCCCTCTCCTAACGTTACCCATCCATTATGCACAAGAAGAGAAGAATTACAAGACATACAGCATAAAGCAAGATGAACGGAGAGAGTTTTTTTTCTTCTCTTTCCCCCCTCTGTGGTTTCTTGTCTCTGTGGTTAAAAAAATGCGAGTCTTTGTGCGCTCAAGTGTTAGCTAAAGATTTAACCACAGAGACAAGAAACCACAGAGAGGGGAAAGAGGGAGTTTTTTTTGTTTCTTCTCTCTTTGTTTTTCTTGTCTTTATCTTGTCTTAATTCTTTGAGTTGGATATGATGCTGTCCTCAATGTTGTTTTAACTGTTTTTGGTTTTAGATCTTGGTTTTTCTTGTCTATAAAGCTTGTTTTTTAGGGGCTCCAGAGTAATCTCTCAGGGCATTTTTTGGCTTGCGTACAAAATTAGTATAGAAAAAAGAGGGCAGCGCCCTATAATGTTCGTGGCAAGCCCCGAGCAGAGTCTATAATGTTAACAAAAAACAGTTCCCTTCACTATTTAGTCGCCTTAACATATGCGATAAGCAAAATGATCCTCGTATCTATTTCTATTGTTTCTCTTTTGATCAATAGAAACGCCTTTGCAACTGAGGAAGAAATCCTTCTTATAAAAGTAGAGGAAAAGGTAGAAGAGAGTCACTGTATCAATTTTAATAATGTGCCTGTGTGCGAATTTATCCGTTACGTGAGCAAAATATGCGGCGTGAATTTTATTTTCAATCATAAGGACCTTCAATTTAATGTAACGCTCTCTTCGGGTAAATCTGTTACAACTCCCAATATATTAAAGGCTCTTTTTAAGGTGTTAAAGGCGCACGGCTTCACGGTTGTCCAGCAAGAAGATTATTATGTGATTCAGCAATCAAAAGAAACTGAAGTTTCTTCAGAGCAGACTAAAAAGCCCCTAGTGCGCGATTTTTTTAGCGATCAAGAACATAAGTCTTCCCGCTACGAATTTTTTGTTTATAAGCTGCAGTATCATGAAGGTTCTGAAATTCAAGAAGCGATTAAAAAAATTGCGAGCGATTTAAAAGCTCAAGGGGATGTCTCTCCTAATATCGTTAAATCTATTGAGTCTATTCAGTGGATAAAGGCAACAAATTCTCTTGTGTACTCAGGTGATAAAGATGCAGAGCGCGTCGTTAAAAAGCTTCTTGCTCAGTTAGATACCCCTCTTCGCCAAGTTTTTATTGAAATTCTTGTTATTGAAACAGATATTCGGAAAAGTCTTGAATTTGGCTTGCAATGGGCAGCTGGCGGCCAAATTAATCATCAGTTAGGCTTTGGAATGGGCAATTTTCCTAAAAGTGTAGGAAAGCATGCTTTTGCTAATTCCATGAAAGATGTGAATGCTCAAAATACTCCTACGGGTCTTGATCAGATCCCTCTTGGCAGCGGCTTTGATTTAGGGGTTATTGGAGATATTATTCTTCATAAAGGAAAGTCGTATCTTTCTTTAGGATCGCTTGTTTCTGCGCTTCAAGTAGATGGCGATAGCACTATTGTCCTTAACCAAAAGATCATCACACAAGATAATAAAAATTCTAAGATCTTTGTAGGGGATAATATCCCTTTTACTGGCTCTGTTATTCAAACAGTTGGTAATGGGCAGCAAACAACAGCTAATATTGAATACAGGGATATTGGAGTTAATTTAAGCATCACGCCTCGTCTTGGTGAGGGGGATGTGATCACTCTTGATTTAGAGCAAGAGATTAGCGAAAGCGTTTCTAATTTAAATGCACCTAGCAATGATCATGTCAATGGCATTAGAACGACCAAGACGAATATGGTCACTCATGTTCATGTGCCTGATAAAAATTTTCTTGTCTTAAGTGGCATGATTAGAAATGCTAAGGGAAATCATAGGTCTGGGTTGCCTTGTTTGGGAGGGCTTCCTATTATAGGAGCTGCCTTTAGCAAGACGACAAGACAAGATGAGAAGCGTAATGTGATTATTTTTGTCAGACCGCATATTATTCGCTCTGCAGAAGATTACAAACAAGTGACTGAAAAGGAGGAAGACCTTTTTGAGACACTCTCGGAAAAAGACGATTTTCGTGAGGCTTTGAAAATCTTTGCAAATTAGACTTGAAAAGCAAGTGGCTTTTCATGTAGAGTATCTCTCTTTGGACTGATAGCTCAGTTGGATAGAGCACCCGCCTTCTAAGCGGGTGGTCGCAGGTTCGAATCCTGCTCAGTCCATATTTTTCTTTTACCCTAATATAGTAATCATTTATGCCCATTTCAACAGGAATCCATTTAGGAGATTACTCCTTAACGCCTATTAAGTTTAAGGATATCGAAACATTTTTTGGGGAATTTGCTAAAAAATCTTTTAAAGAGCTAAATTCTTTTCAAAAAAGTGAAAAAGTTAATCGCGCTCTTTTAGAGCTTATTCAAAAGGCTGACCCTAATTTTCTTCTTATTGCAGCGCTCGATTATATTCAAAAAATTAATGAAGTAGAGATTCTTGAGAACTATACGTTTTTGCATTTCGAGATGTGGTTAAATCAATTTTCTAAAGTCACTGCCGAAGAAAATGAGGCTATAAGAGGATCTCTTGTAGGAAAAACCATTCCACGCTCTGAATATCAGCTTCTTTTTCCTATTGGAATGGGGAAAACGTATTCGGGGAGTCACTACGTGACCGCTCATAGCTCTCCTGATCTTGATACGACAGTCGCCTCATTTTGGGGATGGATAGATGCTTTTGGAGCGCGTGTTGCAGAAGGCTTGCATATTTGGAATTTGCCAGGAGGCCCTCCTTCTTCCCAGGTAGAAATAGGAATTCTTTTTAATCAGATTTTTGGGCAGAATGTCTTCACCTCTCTTATTAAAGACAGATCTTCTTTATCGCTTTCAAGTCTCGATCTTTTAAGTCAAAAAGGCGTTGAGAGAAAATCTAAGGAAATTTCAGCTTTAAGCATCGATCATGAAAGTCATCAGCATGCGGTTATTCTTGTTGATGATGAAGGATTTTATTTAGGAGATTTTCGCCACTTTGATGCAGAAGGAGTGCGTTTTGTTGTTTTACTCCTAAACCAGTGCTTGCGCTGGTATGAAAATCATTTACATCTTAATCTTATTTCTCTTTTTGCTAAAGAAAAGCTGTCTTTAAATGATTTATCTCCTTTCTTCTCTTCTGTATTTGAAATCTGCATTAAAGATGCAGCTCCTGTTAAAGAGTTCGATTCTAAGCAGGTCAAATATTTAGAAGCGTACTTAAAAAAAGTGCTCCATGTTCAAAAAGGGTTAGACGCTACTTTTGAAGAGTTTGCAATAGCCATGAAAGAATTAAAGATTTTTGATTTTGAAGCTTTTGTTCAGGTCACCCTTTCTTTGAAAGAGTCCAAGCTTTTTAATCAAAAAGGAGAGTTAATTGAAGATCGCCCTCAAATTTTTGATCATCTTAAGAAAATTATAGCTGCTTTTAGCTTGGCTGTTAAAGGTGTAAGAAACTTTGTCGATAGACTAGAGATAGCTCTTAGAATTAAAGAAAATGTTTTAGGCGATTTCCCTAATTCTTTAAGCCCTCTTGCCGATTTAGAAGAACTTAAAAACAAGATGGGAAATTATCCGTATTTAACAATTACCCTTGAAGATGCAAGCGGAAAACTTATTCCTTTAGGCGTTGTGCATGCCTCTGATATCCATAAGCAGATTCTGGGCACTGTCTCTGTGCGCGATTTTTGCAATAGAGAAGAAACAAAAATCCCTTCTTATTTTGAAGTGATTAGTGTGATTGATCATCATAAGACCTCTTTAAACACGTTTTCTGCTCCTATTGCCTTTATCGCAGATGCTCAATCTTCTAATGCTCTTGTTGCAGAAATTGCTTTTAGAATTAACGATCGCTACTCCACACTTGGGGTTTCTCTTAAAGAGATAAATGCCCAAATTCAAGAACTGCAAAAAGATTTAAGTGCGCCTTCTTCTAAAAGAGTGATGCAGCGCCTTTTACAAAAACAGATGATTCTTGAAAAAGGAACCTCCTTTTTCATTAGTCCGCAAAGAGAATTTGTGGAGTATCTTCATTTCCTTTACGCCATTTTAGATGACACCGATCTTCTTACAAAAGTCTCTACACGCGATGTAGAGTGTGTAGCTTCTCTTATAAATAGGCTAAAATCGCTCCTTATGCGCAAGGAAGTAGAAGTGATCACCCTTGAAGATATTGACCAAAATAAAGACTTTGTGCGCCTTGCAGCAGCGCGCATATTGCAGCACCCTGATATGTTTTCTCTTTATAGCAAAATTTATTATGCTAAAGAAGAGGCTGTGGAAGAAAATATTAAGCTTTCTGCAAAGAGGGAATCTTCCAGTTTCTTTGCTGATACAAAAGAGCAAAATGGATGCTGCCGTGTGGGGCAATTTAAAATGTTTGCGCGCAATTTCCCTCTTTTTTATGCCCATGCCTCTACCATTAGAAAAATTTGGGCGGAAGAAGCGTTCTTGTTTAATAGAGAAAAACCTGAGGTGGATTTACATATTCAGATGATTAGCACCATAGCTAGCGCCGATGATGTGTATTCAGGGGCAGGCGCCCAATATGAACATAAAGATGAGATGTGGATGTGGATTCCTAAGACAGAGCAAGCTATTGAGCACTTAAGAACCTTTTTAAATGCTTTTAGTTTAGCTAAAGAGCTTAAGGGAAGTAATATTGAGGTAGAGTTTTTAGGTTCAAACGCAAAAGAACTTGAGCGGGTTTTCAAAGAAAGCTTTAAGCTTGCAATACGCACTTCAGAGGTGGCTAATGCAAGTGAAAATCTGCCGCTAGCTGTTTTACGTTTTAACGCAGGAATTATTAACTCTAGAAAAGCTGTTGTCTCTCCTTGTCTTCCTCGGCTTGTCAATTAATCAACCAGCATGACTCAAAAAAATATTTTTTGGGTCATGCTAACTTTAAGAGAAAAGTTTTAGAGGATTAGAGATTATTCAGCTTTTGGGGCTTCTTTTGGTGTCTCTTCAAGGATTTCAAGGTTAACTCTAATTCCATTGCGACTTGCTACAGACATAAGAAGTGTGCGGATCGCATTGATTGTTTTTCCTTTCTTTCCAATAATTTTCCCAATATCTGATTTTTCTACTGAAAGTTCGATGATGAGGGTGTGTGTGCCGCCGACTTCGTTGATTTGGACTTTATCTGGATTATCAACGAGATTTTTTACGATGTATTCTACAAATTCTTTCATGGTTCGATCCTCTTGCTAAATTCTTCTCTTAGGTGGGCTCATAGTTGGGCAAAGTAGCCCAAAAACGAAAATACCTCAAATCCCACATATTTTAAAAGGAAGATTTATAAATGCCTAGCTAAATCCTCTTTCTCCACGATATAAGAAAAGAACCTAAGAGATTTTTTTTATTCTCTCTTTCCCTTCTCTGTGGTTTCTTGCCTCTGTGGTAAAAAGAATGCGAGTTTTTTGCATGCTTGAGCCTTAGCCGAAGATATAACCACAGAGACAAGAAACCACAGAGAAGAGAGGGGGTTCTTAAGATGCTTATAATTAGTTAGATGTGTTATTAGTGTAAATTAATTTGTTTAAAATAATTAAAGAATTTGTTATTATTTAGTTAAGATGGAAACAATAACAAGGGGATTATATGCCGTTTTTAAACAAACTTTTTGGAAGTAGCAAGGCGAGCAATTACCAAACATTTAACGATGAGAAAGAAGAGAAAGAAGTAAAACAGCCAGATAGTCCCGTTAAGGCTATTAAAGAATCTGCGAAGACAATTGCAACATCAAAGAAAGACCTCAAAAAGCAAAGTATAAACAATTTGAAGGCTGAAAAAGCAAAAATCCTAGAAAATATAAAAAATGTTAGAAATAAAATAGCAAATATAGATATTAATTCTGCCTTAGGAAAAAGAGGCGTTGGAGATGAGGCTTCTTATAAGGAGTATAACAGTCGGTTAGTTTCTTTAAATGAAAACTTAAAATTTATTGATCAAAATCTTGCTAAGAGGGGGGATAATTCAGCTGGGATTTATTTATAAGTTCTAGCATGTCGCTTGGGATGGGTGCTTCAAGCTTTAGCTCTTTGCCTGTAAAGGGGTGGATGAGAGTGAGTTTATGGGCATGAAGCATCTGTCTTAAGACTCCATGCGATTTATTAAAAGATAGACTGCCGTAGACGGGATCTCCTGCAATAGGAGTCTTTAGATGTTTTAGGTGCACTCTAATTTGATGCGTTCTTCCTGTAATTAACCCCACTTCCACTAAGCTTAAATTTTCTTTAGAGGCAAGAATTTTGATTTCTGAAATCGCTTCCTTTCCTCTTACTAAATCGATGCACATCTCCTTGCGGTGGGTCTCATGGCGCGCAATAGGGGCGCTTAAAGTTCCTTCCTTAGGAGAGCCAATAGAGATGGCGAGGTATTTTTTTTCTATTTTTCTTTGGCTAAAGAGCGCAATGAGTCTTTGATGGGCTTCTAAGGTTTTGGCTCCAAGTAAAATGCCTGTTGTGTCTTTATCTAAACGGTGCACAATCCCAGGCCTTAAATCTAAGGAGAATTCTTCCTTGAGTTTTTTTGTATGGTATAAAAGAGCGTTGACAAAGGTTCCAGAGGGGTGTCCAGCAGCTGGATGAACAACCATCCCAGCTTTTTTATTAATTGCTAAGAAGTGCTCATCTTCATAGATAATATCAAGCGGGATGTCTTCTGGTTCTAAAGCAATTTCGGGGGTAAGAATAAAGCAGATTTCAATCTCATCACCCACTTTTTGCTTTTCCCGTTTCTTTACTTGGACTCCATTGACAAGGACGGATCCTGTTTCAATAAGATATTGAAAATACGTTCTTGAGTGGGTAGGAAAATGCTCGGTCAGGAGCCTGTCTAGCCTTTTTTGGGTATCGCCCTCTGTTATAACAATATGATCTAGCTGCGTATTTTCCATGGCAAAGATTATCGCACATCTCATACTTATTTGAAATACTATTCTAAGCCTTTAACCCTAAGCGTGTTGTCACATCTTCCTTCCGTGCCCGTGTGCGTGCCCGTGCCCGTGCCCGATTCGACGTTGTTTGTTCTCTTGCGCTAGCCTATCAATAACCTCAATTCGGGCACGGGCACGGGCACGCACACGGGCACGGGAGGGAGGGAGAGAGAGGTGCTCGGTGGTTTAGCCGCCGGTGTCTTCTTTCCACTGCTCCATGCGTTCTTTAAAGTGTTCGTGGGCTTTTGCTTGGTCTTTCTGGATGGAGTCGCCAACGGTTTTTAGAAGAGCATTATTCATTTGCTGTAATTGCTCTTTAGAGGCGTTAGGGAACATTTTTTGCCACATTCTAAGGCCTGGAGGGATGTCTCCGCCTGCGGAAGCACTTGGATGTTGCCCGGGAGCGCTCGCTTGCGATTGAGGGGCGCCGGTAGCTGGATCTGGAGGCGCGCCTCCAATAGGATTTGCCATAGTTGTTCCAATTGATTTCTCTTGGCTTAAAGGTAGCGGATCTGAAATATTTATGCAATATGGACGCATACACAGAAGCAATTAAAATCCTTTCTCGCAAAAGAAGATCAGCCTTTGAGCTTAAGCAAAAGCTTGTCTTAAAAGAATTCTCTTCCGAAGAAATTTGCGAAGCTCTTGAAAAATGCAAGGAAAAGGGATTTTTAAACGATGCTGAATACGTTCAGGATTTTGTTAGCTTTTTTAGTAAAAGAGGGGTGAGTGCAAGAGCTCTTTATTTAAAGCTAAAAAGAAAATTCAATCTTTCCGAGGAAGAGCTTTATCCTTATATCAACGATGCCGAAGATCTTTTTAAGGAGGGGATTGAATCTCTTTTAAATAAAACTAAAAATAAAAAGCTTCTTGAGACAAAAGAAGGCAGACGAAAACTGATCCAAATGCTTTTGCGCAAAGGTTTTTCCCTAGACACAATTAAAAGATCTGGTTTATAAAAAACCCTTTATGACTAAAGGTTGCTTACAATGCGTGTTGGGGTTTTAGGGATTAATCATAAGTCTTCCGATTTACAGCTTAGAGAACTTGTTGCAAAAGCTGCGGCATCCATTTTTTCTTGTCATGAAAAGCTTAAAAAGCAATTTTCTTTAGTGCTGCTCTCAACGTGCAACCGAACAGAGATTTATTTTAGTTTTTCTGATTTAGCAGCTGCTCATAGCGAAATTCTTTTTCTTCTTAGATCGTTAATTAATACCCCTTTTGAGCATGCTCTTTATTCTTACTTTGGAGAGGATTGTTTTACGCATCTCACGATTGTTACAGCTGGCATTGATAGCGTTATTTTGGCCGAGAGTGAGATTCAGAGCCAAGTAAAGCTTAGCTATGAAAGTGCCCAGATACATGCCAAGCTTTCTAAAGAAATCCACTATCTTTTTCAAAAAAGCTTTAAAATGGCTAAAGAGATTAGGACTTCTTATCCTTACTTGCGCTCTCAAATTAGTTTAGAAGCCATGGTTTTTCAGCTCATAGAGCATTTCTTTTTAGATCTAAAAAAACTCAATATTCTTTTTATTGGAAATTCTAAGATTAATCGGCAGATCATAGGTTTTTTTAAGAAAAAACAAATGCACCAGCTTAGTTTGTGCACAAGATCTCTTTCTTCAGCAAGGGAATCGGCTTTAGGCGAAGAGGTGAAATTGGAGGACTGGAGCGTTTTAAGTAAGTGGCATACCTATGATCTTGTGATTGCGGGAACAAAGTCTTTGGAGTTTTTAGTAAAAGTAGAAGATGTAGCCTCCACTTACAATACGCGGTTGATTATTGATTTGGGGGTTCCAAGAAATGTGGATCCCCGCTTTCGTATTCATCCCTACATTCATTTGTTAAATATTGAAGAGATAGGAAACTTTATGAAGAGAAAAGAAGATGTATTTTTAGAAACGATTTCTCAGATTGAAGAGGAAGCGCGAAAGAATGTGCAGAGGCTAGGAGGCATTTTTAGGCAAAAGGAGGCTTTAACATGCGCGGGTTGATTTTATATTTTTTAAGTTGTTCTTGTTTGGCCTTTGGAGCTTCTGTAGAAATTCCTGAAGAAGAGCGAAAAGCTGTGATTTTGCCTGTAGGAACTGTGCATGAAGGAGATTTTTTTGCTTTAGCTAATACGGTAGAGATTTCAGGCGTTGTTAAAGGAGATGCCTATATTTTAGGATCGCAGGTTTTAATTGATGGAACAGTTGAAGGCGATGTGCTAGCTCTTGGAGGCAGTATTGAAATTGCAGGGGATGTAGCTAATAATATCCGCGTTGTAGCTGGGCAAGTGATGTTAA
Organism: Chlamydiota bacterium; assembly: GCA_013288075.1. Classification (GTDB taxonomy): domain Bacteria; phylum Chlamydiota; class Chlamydiia; order Chlamydiales; family Rhabdochlamydiaceae; genus JABDCQ01. The sequence continues at coordinate 23,625 of JABDCQ010000016.1, forward strand.
CAGGGAAAGTGGCTGAGAATGCAACCATTGTAGGGGCTAATGTGCAAGGGTCTCCAGGTTCAGCAATTAATGGGAATGTTGTGTGCATTGCAGGAAATGTGGATATTGCTTCCACCTTAAAAAAGAACCTCACTCTTGTGGCGTCAAATTCTAGAATTGCTGGAAAGATCCTTGGCACTCTTAACGCCTTTGTAGGGCAGCTTCGCTTAACATCTAAATCTTTTGTCGGAGGCGATGTAGAATATAATAGCGGTTCTGCTGCTTGGGTAGATCCGGGAGCGGTAATTAAAGGAACGCTTACGCATAGGCCATCCTTTATTAAGGATATTGTTAAAGGAAATTGGATAAATGCTGTGCTTTTAGGCTCAAAGCTAGCAGCTCTTTTAATGAACTTTCTCTATAGCCTTTTTATTGGATTTTTACTGATTCGCTATTTCCCAAGAAACCTCGACTCTGTTTTAGAAGCTTTATCAGATAAGCCTTTAAAGTCGCTCGGTGTGGGGATTATGATTCTTGTCTTGTTTCCTTTAGTTTCTCTTTTGCTTCTTATGACGATTTTAGGAGTGCCTTTTGCCCTTACCCTAATTGCCTTAAACGTTGTGACATTTTATACAGCCAAGACTTACACAATCATTTGGGTGTCCAATCACTTATGTAGAAAAATTAAGCTAAAGCCTAACCGTGTAACGACTTATGGCTTGGGGCTTATTCTTTACTTCCTCTTAGTGAATATCCCCTTTATAGGAACCCCTATAGCTTTAGCCACTATGCTCTTTGGTATAGGCGCAGGCATTCTAGCCCAAATGCCAAAGCCCCATCACCACCACCATCACCACCACCACGCCGCTCCCAAAAAACCTAAAGCTTAGAACCGATTGGGTGCATACGCATAAACCTAAAAAGAAAAATAACAAAGAGAAGTGAAAAATCCCTCTCTCTTTCTTCCTCTGTGGTTTCAAGTCTTCTGTGGTTTGTCTTTGGCTAAGCCGAGTAGTCCAACGACCTAGCCAAAGACAAACCACAGAGACAAGAAACCACAGAGGAAGAAAGAGAGAGAAAAAAATATCTCTCTTTGTTTTTTCTTTTTAGGTTTATGCGTATGCCGATGGGGTGCTTAAAGAAAGCAAAAAGCCCTTTTCCTGATGAGGGAAAAGGGCTTCTTTATTTAGAAATGTTTAATAATTAAACGTTGGAGATAGAAGAATCTTCTTTTTTTCCTGTAAGACTATTGATCTTGTCTTTGAAGCTTGTAGACGCATTATTAAAAAAACTTGATACAGACTCTTTTACATTAGCAAACTTCGTTTGTATGCTCTTGCAAAAAGAAACGTTTCTTGCATCTGCTTCTGCTTTTATTTCATCAGCAATAAGGTTTTGCTCGAGATGTCTGAGGTCATTATCCTCTAAAGTACGACCTCTGGATTCATGATATGCTTTAGTGTTTGCTACTATAGCGTCTGATGTATTATTTAAAGCATAACGCGACATTTCATTACCAGCTGCGATAGCTCTTTTGTTTGTTGTTTGCGCCTCATGTAAGCACTTAACGCCTTTATAAGCAGCGAGTATTCCTAACATAGTAACAACTGCAGCTCCGGCAAAGAGGCCAACAAGAGCACCAGCTCCTGATTTTAGGGCCATCATCGCAAGAGGAGTAAGTCCTGGCACAGCGAATGGAAGAACGCCTGTAGCAGCTAATACTGTGAATACAACAACAGCAATAAGAATCACTGCAGCTGCAATTGCAAGTACGCCTTTAATTGTGTTATCACGCTTTGCAAGTTCAGGGGATTTAAAATCTGAACTAGGCGCAATTTTTCCTTCTCTTGCAATAACAGTAACGCTTTGGCCGCTTGATAGAGCGGAAGAGTCTTTGTTATTGTTTTGTTGGATAGGTTTCCATGAAGCTTCTATAGCACGTGGGTAAGCTGCAAAAGAGACTGTTGATGTTGGTTCTGACATAATAATAGCCTTTGTTTTGATTTTTTATTGCTTTACTTAGGACTCTTCCTTAAGGACGAAAATCTAAGCTATGCAATGTTTGCCTTTCATTATTCAGATTGGTTGATTAAATTTCCATAAAGAAAATTATGGGTTAGCATAAATTTTTTATTGATAATCAATAGCTTATGTTCGTGCGCAGCAAAAGTTAATCGTAAATTTTTTATTCCATAAATATAAAGATTTTGAAAATCCGGCCCATCGGGGGTGGACCGGAATAAAAATTAGAGGATCTCTTGGACCTTAAAGAGATCGGGGCGGTCTTTTACAAATTGCTCGTCATGGGCTCTGACAAGCGTTGTGAGATTGAGGATTTCATTTCGGCTAAAAATATGAATAGCGGAATAATGATCGATTGTATTATTTAAAATTTCTATTTCTCTACTGACAATTTCTTGGGAAGTAAGAGCTATATTCTGAGTGAAAATTTTTTGCCCTAAGCGTTTAGCCGTTTCGCTAGCAAGGTTTCTTGATTCATCGAGCCAATATTTAATATCTGGGTATTCAGGGCTTATGTCGGTAATGATTCTATCTTTTATCGCAATCAGGGTTAAAGTTGCTTGAGAGATAGATTTATGCGCCTTGTAGTTGCGTATGATTCCTTGAATGCCTGGTTTTAGAAGGGCACATGCGCCAGCTGTGCCTATAAGAATTAAAATGCTTCCCCATACAAAAGTCCTTACTAAAGGAGCTCCGAAGACGCCTGTCATAGCAAGGATAGCAATAGCTATAATGGCTACAAATACGATAGCCGCAGCAATCGCTTTGAAATTCCCGCAATTTTTTTGCCATAGGGAAGCCTTTGAGAAGCAAGCATCACATGTGTACGATATACCGCTCATCTCAAAAGCCTTCACGAAGTTTTCTTCATTACTATATGTACAGTCAAATATGAGGGGCATTTTGGGTGAAATAAATTTTTTGTCTAGGGTGAATTGTTCTGCGCTATTTTCCCATGCAACTACAGCTGGACTTAAAACGGCATTATTTATGGCAGACATAAAAACTCCTCTGTTAATAGCGCGCTAGTATACCATAAATTTATTAATAAGATCCATCAAAGAAATAACTTTAAGCGGTAAGCCATATCTCCTTGAGCCTCAGGTTTGTGCGCGTGGTAAGAAAGAAAAGGGAGGGTTTTTTCTTCTCTCTGTGTGCTCTGTGATCTCTGTGGTAAAAAAATATGCTAACACGGTAGATGCAATGTTCTTTCGATAATTTTTTACCACAGAGATCACAGAGCACACAGAGAGAAGAAAGAAAAATAAGAGGACTTCTTCTGTCTTTTTCTCTCTTTCTTCCTCTGTGGTTTCTTGTCTCTGTGGTTTGTCTTTGGCTAAGTCGTTGGACTACTCAGCTTAGCCAGAGATAAACCACAGAGACAAGAAACCACAGAGGAAGAAAGAGAGAGAAAAAAATCTCTTGTTTTCTCTTAGGCTAGAATTCGGCGTGGCCGGGGTATCTTGGGAAGGGGATCACATCGCGGATGTTTTCCATTCCTGTAGCAAAAAGCACAAGGCGCTCAAAGCCTACGCCAAAGCCTGCGTGAGGAACTCCTCCATAGGTGCGCAATTCCTTATACCACCAGTACTCTTCGGGGTTAAGGCCAAAGTCTACAATTTTTTTGTGAAGCCGCTCTACTCTATCTTCTCTTTGAGAGCCTCCAATAAGCTCCCCAATTTTGGGAACAAGCACATCCATGGCAGCTACAGTTTTGCCATCATCATTAACGCGCATATAGAAGGCTTTAATTTGCTCGGGGTAGTCAGTTAAGATCACAGGCTTTTTGCAGTATTCTTCTGCTAAATAACGTTCATGCTCCGATTGAAGATCTGTTCCCCAGCTGACGGGGAATTCAAAGGTTTTACCCGATTTTTGTAGGATTTCAACAGCTTCTGTGTAGGTAAGATGGGCAAAAGGAGAGCTTTCCACATGTTTTAACCTGTCAATAAGGCCTTTTTCAATAAAGTTATCGAAAAATTCCATATCTTCGCGGCAGTTTTCTAGCACATAGCGGATCACGTATTTGAGATAGCTTTCTGCGCAGGCCATGTTATCTTTTAAGTCGGCAAAGGCCATTTCAGGTTCAATCATCCAAAATTCTGCTAAGTGTCTTGATGTATGGGAGTTTTCTGCGCGGAAAGTAGGCCCAAAGGTGTAGATATCAGAAAGAGCGCACGCATACGCTTCTCCATTTAGTTGCCCAGAAACGGTTAGGTAAGCTTTTTTATTAAAGAAGTCTTGAGAGAAATCCACTTTGCCATCAGGGAGGCGAGGAGGGGACTCTGGATTTAGTGTTGTCACTAAAAATTGCTGGCCAGCGCCTTCGGCATCAGAGGTTGTAATGATAGGTGTTTGAATGTGAAGGAATCCTTTTTCCTGAAAAAAGCGGTGTGTAGCAAAAAATAGGGCATTGCGCACACGTGCTACGGCTCCTTGAGTATTTGTGCGCGGGCGCAAATGGCCGATCGTGCGCAAGAACTCGAAGGAGTGGCGTTTTTTTTGGAGTGGATATTCTTCTGCGCTGCAAGAGCCAAAAAGTTTAATGGAGGCTGCTTTTAGCTCCCATTTTTGTTTTGCCCCAGGGCTCTCTACTAAAGTTCCCGTGATCGCAACACTAGCGCCAGTAGAAAGGCCCTCAAGAGTTTCTCTATATTTATCAAAACTATCTTCTACAATCACTTGTAAATTAGAGAGCGTTGAGCCGTCATTCATTTCAATAAAGCTAAATGTCTTTTGCTCGCGAAGCGTTCTAATCCATCCGCAGATAGTGATTGTTTTCCCAATAAGAGAAGGGGTGATTGTACTAATTTTAGTCTTGTTCATTTGCAAACTCTCTTAGCATTTTAATTTCTTTTTTCCAAAGGGGAGGCCCCTCGGGGGTTTCTAAGTATTTAGGAATTTCGCGAAGAGCTTCGTGCTGCATCATCACTTTAAAGCATTCAATTCCCATTTCTCCTTCGCCTAAAGGAGCGTGTCTATCTTTTCTTTGTCCAAGAGGTTTCATGGAGTCGTTAACGTGAATGCCGTAGAGGTGTTTTAACCCAATTTCTTTTTCAAAGCTCTGTAATGTTTTCTCCCAGCCTTCTTTTGTGCGGATATCATAGCCTGCAGAAAAGATGTGGCATGTATCGATGCATACGCCAATAGGAATGCTGCCTTTGACTCTATCGATGATAAATCCAAGCTGCTCAAATCTGTGGCCTACAGAAGATCCTTGTCCGGCAGTTGTTTCAAGAAGAACTCTTGTGCTTCCTTTTTCTAAAAGAGGAGCAAAGCTTAAGAGGCTCTCTACTATGGTTTTTAAGCAGGTATCTTCGCTTCCATCAAGAGCTGCTCCCGGATGAAAATTTAAAAAGGTCACATCAAGCAAATGGCATCTTTTTATTTCTTCTTCAAAGGCTTTGCGGCTTTTGTGCAAGCCTTCCGCGTTAGGAGAGCCTAGATTAATGAGGTAGCTATCGTGGCTCATCACTTTTTTAATGCCCGTAGTGGCAAGGGCCTCTTTCCACTTGGCTATATCTTCTTCAGATAAGGGTTTGCCTTCCCATCTTTTTTGATTGCTTGTAAAAAATTGGATAGTGGTAGCTCCAATTTCTTGCCCCTCTAAAAGAGCTTTATAAGCGCCTCCGGCAGCAGAGGTGTGGGCGCCAATTAAAAGTTCATCGGAAGATATTTTTTTCATAACCACTGATAATAGGGGAAAAAAATGTTCTGCACAATTACTATTTGGTCTTTGTAAGGAGAAGTTTTATGTCTGAAGATAGTACACTCACAATTGCCAGGTCTGCAAAGATTTTTTTATCAGGAACATTTTTAAGTAGAGCTACGGGCATGCTACGCGATGTCTCTATGGCCTTTTGCTTTGGAGCGCACCCGGCGATTGCGGCCTTTATGGTGGCTTTTCGCTTTTCCCATTTGTTTCGCAGGCTTTTTGGGGAAAGTGCTTTATCTTCTAGTTTTATTCCCCATTTCGAAAAAATACGGAAAGAATCTTCAGAGGAAGGAGCTAAGTTTTTTAGAGATCTTTCCTTTTCCCTTTTCCTTTTGCTTTCCCTTATTGTTTGCGTCTGCGAGGTAGGGCTTTTTTCTGCTTTAAAGTGGGGGGCTTTAAGCGATTCTACAAAAGAAATTATAACACTTTCGATGCTTATGCTTCCTGGCGTTGTTTTCATTTGTCTTTTTGCTTTGAATGCAGCGCTTCTTCAGTGTGAAAAGAAATTTTTTCTTTCATCTGGAGCGCCTGCTCTTTTTAATATTTTTTGGATTTTAGCGGTTCTTTTATTAAATACGCATACCCCTAAAGAAGCGGCTCTTTATTTATCTTTTGCTGTAACTATTGCTTTTGTTGTTCAGTGGCTCTCGACTTTGCCCGCGTCCCTAAAGTTTTTAAGAAAGCATCTTTCTTTAAAAGAGTGTTTTAAAATAAATCCTTTTTCTTCCCATCTTAAGGTCCTTGTTCGCTCGTTTGCTTTAACGGTTTTAGGGGTAGGAGCTGTTCAGATCAATAGCGCTCTAGATGCTGTTTTTGCAAGAGCCTCTTCTCTTGAGGGGCCAGCCTATTTATGGTATGCCATTCGCATGGAGCAGCTGCCTTTAGCTCTTTTTGGGATTGCTTTGGCCTCCGCCCTTTTGCCTCCCTTATCTCGAGCTATCGAGGCTGCAGATTTTAGTCGGTACCGCGAGCTTTTAGGATTTGCTCTTAGAAAAGGATTTAGCTTAATGCTTCCTTGTACCATGGCAATTTTTGTACTGGGAGCATCGTCTGTAAATGTTTTATATGGAAGAGGCGATTTTACATCTGAGGCTATTTTACATACCACTTTTTGTCTTTGGGGTTACGGTTTATCCCTTATTCCTTCTTGCTTTGTAATACTTCTTGCTCCTGCTTTTTATGCAAAAAAACAGTACCTGATTCCTACCTTGGCATCAGCTTTTTCTGTTCTTATCAATTGTTTGTTAAATGCTCTTTTTGTTTTTGTTTTCGAGTGGGGCGCTTTTGCCATAGCTATTGGTACAAGTTTTGCAGCCGCCTTTAATTTTTACTTTCTCTCTTATTTTCTCTCTAAAAAAGTGGGCTCTTTTTTCCCAAGGGCTGTTCTTCTCTCCTTTGCCAAGACAACCGTATGCGGGCTTGTTGCAGCAGGTGGCACGCTCCTCATTGGACACTTCCTCATTCAAGACCCTACGCTTAGCATTGTCTTAGGAATGCCCTACGCCTTCCCCTCCTCCTTCCTCATGCAGTTCCTTCATTTCTCTGTCCTAACAGCCATCTTCGGCCTCCTCTTCCTCTCCTACGCCTTCCTCCTCAAACTCGAAGACATCCCCCTCCTCTCGCGCCTCCGCAAAGCCTAAAGAAGAACAGGGAGGGTTTCTCTCTCTCTTTTTCTTCCTCTGTGGTTTCTTGTCTCTGTGGTTAAAAAAAATGCGAGTCTTTTGGATGCTAAGCGTTAGCCAAAGATAAACCACAGAGGGAAGAAACCACAGAGGAAGAAAGAGGGGAAGAAAGAGAGGGAATTTTCTCTTTGTGTATTAAAGAAAAAGGCAGCTAGCGGTTGATGGCTAGCTGCCTTTATGTTGCTCTTTCTAGGCTGCTATTATGCAGAGTGAGCTAAGAATTCGCAAATGAGCGGGACGTTCACTGGTAGCGGAAGAGGAATCTGGTCAAGAGAAGGTAGGCCTGTCAATTGTCCAGAGAACTTAGCTTCTTCTAAAGTGAAGTACTCAGGAAGTGCTCTACCTGTGTTGCCAATAGCTTCTTTAACAGCTTTCATGTTTTGTGATTTAGCTTTTACAGAAATTGTCATGCCAGGTTTAACTTCAAAAGATCTACGGTCTACTTTTTTACCATTAACTAAGATGTGGCCGTGGGCAACGAGTTGTTGAGCGCCAAAAATGGTGCTTGCAAACTTAAGACGGTATACAACGTTGTCTAGACGGGACTCGAGTCTTTGGATAAATACGTGAGTCGTATTTACTTTTGAGCGTGCAGCTTCTTGGTAGTAGCGAACGAGTTGTTTTTGGCTGAGCATTCCGTAGCAAGCTTTGAGTTTTTGTTGCTCTTCTAGCTGAACACCGAAGTCAGATTTTTTCTTTCTTTTTGCGCCGTGTACACCCGGTGGGGATGCTTTATGTAGTAGTGGATTGCGTGCGCGTCCGAAGATGTTTACACCAAAGCGGCGTGCGACGCGATTTTTTGGGCCTGTATAGCGAGCCATTGTTTCTCCTGTAAATAGAACGATACGATTTAAGCAACAGATGTTAATGCACTTTTTATTTTTGAACAACAAGAAACTGACTGAAAAAATCAATTACACTTGAAGGGGTTGACTTTTGAGGCCTTTTTCTCTATAATTTCCCCATATGAAAAATTATTTTGTTCTAGCTTACTACCATTTTACTCACATAGAGGATCCTGCAAAGGAAGTGGCCTTGCACCATGCCTTTTTTAAAGGGCGTGATGTGAAATCTCGCATCTATATTTCCCCTGAAGGAATCAATGGGCAAATGAGCGCTGAAATGCATGATGCAGAGGCTTATATGGAGTGGTTAAGGGCAAATCCAGCCTTTAAAGATATCGAATTTAAAATTCATCATTACCACGAAAATGTTTTCCCCAAACTTACCGTAAAAGTAAAAAAACAACTTGTCGCTATGGATGAGCCTGCAGATTTAGCCCTTACAGGAGAGCATCTTTCTGCTGAAAAGTGGAAGCAAATGATTGCCTCCCGGGATGACAATACACTCATTTTAGATGTGCGCAATGATTATGAATGGCGGCTTGGACATTTTGAGGGGGCCGATCTTCCCACTTTAGAGCAATTTAGGGAGTTTCCTTCTTATGCAAGAAAGCTTAAAGAAGAAAAGGATTTGGAAAACACCAAGGTCATGATGTATTGCACAGGGGGCATTCGCTGCGAGCTTTATTCTGCTCTTCTAAAAAAAGAGGGCTTTAAAAATGTGTTTCAGCTTCAAGGCGGAGTCATTAAGTATGGCTTAGAAGAGGGGACTAAACATTGGAAGGGGAAGCTCTTTGTATTTGATGATAGGCTAGCTGTCCCTATTAGCGAAAAAGAAACATCTGAAATTATTAGCGCCTGCCACGCTTGTGAAACAAGCTGCGATGTGTATTACAACTGCGCCAATATGGATTGCAATGAGCTTTTTCTTTGCTGTCCTAACTGCATAGACAACTTTAAGGGCTGCTGCTCGGCTGCCTGCTTAGCAGAAGAAGACCGCGTACGCCCCTACGAAAAAGAAGGCCGCCCCAAACCCTTCCGCAAAATGCCCAAACAAAGAAAAGAAGAATAACAAAGAGGGTCTCTCTCTCTCTTCCTCCCCTCTCTGTGTGCTCTGTGATCTCTGTGGTAAAAATATGCTAACACTTTAGATGCAACATTTTGCGATAATTTTTTACCACAGAGATCACAGAGCACACAGAGAGGGGAGGGAGAAAGAGAAATGCCCTTTGTGGTTATTTTTTTTGGCGGCGGGTTTTGATGAAGGAGAGGACTTGGGCTTGGGTGCTGTCTTGGACAATTGTTAGGCCGGGTTTGATTCCTTTTTCTGAGAGCTCAAAGGCTTTCATGGTGTTGCAGATGCGCCCATCTAATCGAATGCCAATGCCTCTTGCTTTTACCATATTGCCCCAGTCTCCAAACATTTCTAGAGTCATTTCGCAGGCGGTAATGAGGAAGAGAATTTTTTTGCTTGGGTTTTGCTCCGTGATTTCAAAGATCTTTTCCCCAATGTAGTGGATGGTGGGAATGAAGAGGGGAATGACTCCTTCTTCTGGAAGGGCGTTAACCGCTTTTCCTATAAAGCATTGGGAGCAGACGGGGTTATTTGGATCGTGAATGCAATCTGGGCTAAATCTTTTGGATGGACACTCAAAAGGCTTATGGCAGTAGGAAAATCCTGCGATCAGAAGGGTATTTGGTTCATTTAAAAGGGTTGAGAATTCTTCTTCTGTTTTGACTCCATAAAGAAATAGATCGTCTTTACGGATGTAGGACTTTTTATTAAAAGCTGATTTTAATAAGCGCAAGCTGTATTTTAGTGGGTGTTTAAAAAAGAAACGCTTAAAAATTTTAGGCTCGTCGTGAGAGACTAAGTATTTAAGGCTTTTCCATTTAAGAAAAGAAGCGGTATCCTTTGTCATCCCGGGCATGGACGGAAGGTTTTTTAGGCCTTTTATAGGGTGCTCTTTTTGAGAAATAGCAGCTTTTGCTTCCCAAGCAGCTTCTGCACTTTCCCAAGAAGGATGCTCGTTCCAAAGTTTTAATTTATTCATAGGTTTTAGCATAACATGACTAGCCCCATTTTTACCATAGGCTTGGAGTTTTTAAAGAATAAGCCTTATTTGACTTTGGATATCATAGAGAGGGGCTCCCCCAAGAGAAACCTCTATAGAAGCACGCTTTTGGGCTATAAGCAAAAAGAGCTTATGCAGCTCCTTATTAAAGAAGAGCTTCTTTTTGCGCATGTCTCCGCCTTAAGCCAGCTTGCTGATACCTATGCTTTTAATAAAATACACGTACGGCAAGAGGCGGCCCCTGAAGTTCTTAAACTCCTTGCCTTATCAGCGCTTCTTGAAAGAGAAGGGAAGAAACTTTTTTTTGATCCTTTTACTAAAGCGCACCTTTTTTTGGAGGTCATGCCAGAGGAGCTTTCTTTAAAAATTGAAGCCAGATGTCGCATTGCAGGCAAAAACAAGGGCATAGAATTTTTATTTCCGGGCGAGCCTGCTTGGGTTGTTCTCGAGGGAAAGATCTATTTTGCAGAGACACATATTCCAAGGCAGTGGTTAAAAGAGTCTTTTGTTCTTACAGGAGACAAAAAAGAGGTCTTCTTAGAAGAGTTTGAAAATGATGAAGAGGTTGTGTGGAAAGCAAGGCCGCATCTTAAAATGGCCGATCCTTTTCCTTTTTTAGTGTTAAAAGATGCGCATGGAGCTTTTGCTGATCTTTGGATGGATTATGGCCCTTTTGGCAAGGTGGCTTTTCATGATGATAAGGCAGTAGCCTTTAGACAACTCGATAAGGAAAGAGCGTGGGAAAAAGATCTTTTAGAGTCGGATTTTGTTAAAAAGATTTTCGAGTCTTCCCATTATTATTGTCCGCTTGATCTTGTTTCGAAAAGTCTTAGCTTTCTTATAGAGATTGGCTGGAGAGTTTTTGATGCAAAACAAAGAGAAGTTGTAAGGAAAACAGGCGAAGCCTTTGAGGCAAGCCTTGATAAGGAAATGCTTATAGTGAAAGGAAAAATCTCTTATGGGGCGCACGTAGCTGATGTCGCAGATGTCCTAGGAGCTTTTAATAGAAGGCAGAGCTTTATAGATTTGGGGGGACAAGAGGTAGCGCTCCTAGATAAGGAAAGTCATGAGCTTCTTGCATCTCTTGCAGAAGAAGAGATTATTGCAGGCAGTGTTCGGGTAAAAAAATCCCACTTTGGGCTTTTAGAGGAGTTTTTTGCCTCCCCGACGGTAAAAAAGGACAAGGGGATTATAGACCTCACCCAAAAATCAGAGGAAGTTTTGCCTTCAGAAACATTTCTAGCGAAGCTCTATCCCTATCAGCAAGAAGGACTAAACTGGCTTGTCTTTTTACATAAGGGAGGGCTTGGAGCTCTTTTGGCAGATGAAATGGGCCTTGGGAAAACAGTTCAAGTGCTAGCCTTTATTTCCCTCATCCCAAGAAAATTGCCTATTCTTGTTGTGATGCCAACCTCTGTTGTCTTTAATTGGAGAAGGGAGATTGAGCGGTTTTTGCCCTCGATCTCTTATTACGTGCATGCAGGCGAAGATAGGATAAAGGACAAGGCGGATCTTTTAAATAAAGAGATCATTCTTACCTCTTATGCCTATTTACGCATTGACAGTCTCCTCCTTCAAAGTCTTGATTTTGAATGCATTGTCCTTGATGAAGCGCAGTATATTAAAAATCCTGACAGCCAAGTGGCAAGATCTGCCTACGCTTTAAGAGGGAATTTCCGCCTCGTCATTACGGGGACCCCGATAGAAAATAGATTAGAGGATTTGTGGTCGTTATTCCATTTTCTTTTGCCAGAGCTTTTAGGCGGAAAAAAGGAATTTAGCCAAAAACTTGGGGCTGCAGAGCTCGATCAAAGGTATTTAAAGCAGATTAAGAAGAAAGTTCATCCTTTTATAAAGCGGCGCAAAAAAGAAGAAGTAGCAAAAGATCTGCCGCCCAAGCTTGAGCAGGTGGTGTTTACTGAAATGACTTTATCTCAAAGAGATATGTATGAGGATTTCCTTGCTAAAACACGCCTTGGGCTATTAAAGAAACAAGACGCTTCCCGCTTAGAGATTTTAGAAGCTATTTTAAGGCTGCGCCAAATTTGCTGCCATCCTTACCTAGTCGATGGTGAGAAGCCTTGTACAAGTGGTAAGCTAGAAAAGCTTATAGAAGATTTAGAAATTGTAGTAGATGAAGGGCATAAAGTTTTAGTATTTAGCCAATTTACAGAGATGCTTCAACTGATTAAAAAAGAGCTTGAGGCAAAAAATCTTCCCTATGTGTATCTCGATGGAAGCACAAAAGACAGGGAATCGGTAGTAAAAAAGTTCCAAGAAGACAAAACCATCCCGATTTTCCTAATGAGTTTAAAGGCAGGGGGAGTGGGGCTTAATTTAACGGCTGCTGATTATGTCTTTCTTGTCGATCCCTGGTGGAACGAAGCTGTTGAAAACCAAGCCATTGATAGAGCTCATAGGATTGGAAGGGCCTCTTCCATGATTGCGAGGCGTTATATCACCCCTCTTTCTATTGAAGAGAAGATCATGCGCTTAAAAGAGCATAAAACCCATCTATCTAAAGGCGTTCTAGAGTTTGAGGCAATAGGCGATTCGCTAACGCTTCAAGACCTTCAGGACTTACTTTCTTAAGGGGTGTTCTTGTCTTGGTCGATCATTTCAAGGGCGGCAAATTTTAGGGTTTTTAAGCCTTGGGCAAACCCAATTTTTTTAAGTAGGCCATCGAGGTAGCGAAGCTCAGCCATTAGCTGGTCATTTAAAGACTCTAGCTCTGAAACTCTTTTGAGTAGTTTATCTTGTTCGTTCATACATTAACTCCTTGTTTGCATATTTAAATACATGCAAAAAGTGTGCCAATATGTGAATTCCTTGCAAAAAAGGATAAAATAATTAGAATGAATAAGAATCTCTAATTGGTGATGTATCATGAATATTATCCTACCCCTAGTTATCCTATCTCTCGCATGTCTTAGCTATGGATGTCAAGAAAAAGAAGAGCTTGAGCCAGATCTTGAGACAATGGTGCAGCTCGAAGAAGACGAAAAAGACGAAGACTGGGAATTTGAAGGGAAAGACTCTAAGGCAGTTGCAAGCGAAAATGAGCGCTTTGTCCAAGAAATCATCATCCAAGAAGAACTAGAAAAGCCCACCCTCGAGCAAGACCCCGCCCCCTCCCTCCGCTAAGAAAACCCAAGAGAAGCGAATTTTTACTTCTTCCCTCTCTCTTTCTTCCTCTGTGGTTTCTTCCCTCTGTGGTTAAAAAAATATAAGTCTTTGAAATCCTCAGTTTTAGCCAAGATATAAACCACAGAGACAAGAAACCACAGAGGAAGAGGGAGAGAGGAGAGATAATTTATCCCTCTTTGTTCATCTCATTATCCAAGAAGAATCAAGGCTTTAGTTCCCTTCCTCAGATAAGTTAGAGAGCCAGTTTTGAGGCTTTGAAGTGTCTGCAGTTGCAGGCGTAGATATGTCTAATGAAATGAGACATTTTATTGCTTGGATCTCCAAGTTCACACTTGTAGTGGAGCCATGTATACGTTACAAATTTTTGCATTGTTTGTTCTGCAAGGTAGGCGTCTTCCTCGTTTCTAGGGACAGGAATTCCCGTTATTTTCCGATTTATTGCATTAATAATGGTAATGACTTGAGTAGAAGTTAAGGTTGAACTGCCTTTGACCATGAATGCATTGGTTTTAGTGTCATATAGATCTATTTCCGATGCTGGAAATATAAAAGTAGCTAAATTGTCATAGGTAACGATATGGTGAATCAGTTTAGATGCTTTGTATCCGGTGTAGAGTGTACATAAGGCAATAGCTGCGGCCCCGATAGCAAGCCCTGCAATGGCGCCGGGGTTTGACGCTATCGCTGTAGCAAAGGGCATAGCAAAAGGGAGTTGTCCTGTTGCAGCTAGTGCAGTAAGAATAATAAGGGCTACAAAAGTAACAGTTACAGCAACAGCAAGGGTTGCTGCTTTTATATTGCTTGCTTTTTCGATA
>JABDCQ010000017.1 GCA_013288075.1 Chlamydiota bacterium
GTCAAGCAAGCGTTCAATACGTAAATGAAAAGCTCATTCCTAGTTTATTAAAAAATCTAGAGGATGGCCACACCTATAATGACGCTTTAAAAGCCCTTGTTACTCAAGGAACGATGCTTATTCACTACATTAGAGAGCACTTTGATCAGTTTTCTTCTCATTTAAAAGAGGAAGCTGTGAAATTACTTAAATTTATAAAGGAAGAAAAATCCTTAAATTTTTTAGAACAAATTCTAGAGCAAAAAGAGCGAAGAATTTTTCATGAAACTCTCTCTTCGCTAAAACATCTTGGCTATAAAGCTCTAAATAAAAAACAACTAAAGCTAATAAAAAACCTACTGCAAGAAGAAAAACAAAATATTGTTACCTTAAAAAGGCATATTTCCTCTCTTAATTCTAAAGAAAATAAAGCGCTTTGCGATCTACTTAATAGGGAAATTGAGTTAACCCAAGAACGCTCTTTTTTAATGCTCACTTTTATTTATCCTGAAACCTCTATTGAAAAAGCCATGAAAGGACTATCTATTGACGATGAAGATATAGAGAGTTATGCAACAGAAATACTTATTCAAACACTTAGCCCTGAAGACAAAAAAAACCTGATCGCAGAGCTTCTTTACCGTCCTTATGCAGAGAAACAGAAAAACGAAGAACACCCTAACAAAGAGACCCTAATAAAAATCTTAGAGTACGCCCCTGCTTGCTATATTAAAGCAATGCCCTCTGCAGTCATTTATACCATTGGAAGCATGCGTTTAGCCTCTCTAAAAGAAGAGGTG
The DNA here is from genome assembly GCA_013288075.1 of Chlamydiota bacterium. Classification (GTDB taxonomy): domain Bacteria; phylum Chlamydiota; class Chlamydiia; order Chlamydiales; family Rhabdochlamydiaceae; genus JABDCQ01. The sequence continues at coordinate 780 of JABDCQ010000017.1, forward strand.
AGTAAATACGAATCTAAAACCGATCCTTTCATCAAAGAAATGAAAGCCTGGACCCTCACCCAACTTTAATAGGCCTCTCTGAACAAAGAGGGTAAAATTTCTCTCTCTTTCTTCCTCTGTGGTTTCTTGTCTCTGTGGTTTATCTTTGGCCAAGCCGTTTGTTGACTTCAGGTTAGCCAGAGATAAACCACAGAGACAAGAAACCACAGAGGGAAGAGAGAGAGAAAGAGGAATTTTTACTCTGTGTGGGGTTTTGTGGCCATCTCAAAGCTCATACAGTGAGGTCCTGCTTGAGATTGAAGACGATTCCAACATCCCATCGCTTCAGAAAAATCTTTGGGATTTTTAGGATCGTATCCCACATAATAGACATGAAGAGGATGGATATAGGATTCTAAAAAGGATTTAAAAGCATCCATTAAAATATCCCCTAATTTACCTTTTGTCTGAGCTCCAAAAGCAATATAATAGTAGTGCTTTGTATTTTCAGAAAATCCGGTGATGCTATTGATAAAGTTAATAGTGAAGGTTTGTAGTTTTGTAGATGAAACATCACAAAACATCCCGGGCGTTGGAATGACAATAAATCCTGCGTTCTCTAAAGTCTCTTTTGTTTTTTTAAAAAGAGGGGAAAGCTGCTCACTTAACCTTGCAGCCGCTTTTAAATAACGCTCTAAAAGCTCTTGATCCTCTAACTCAAGGGAATTTTTTTCCTGAATAGTTTTTAATAATTCATAAGAAAAACCAAAGTCTTGCACAAAAAAACTTCCTTTAGGACCTGGTCGCATAAAAACATCTAAATGATAATCAAGCTGAGGAACAAAAATAATATCTTTTGCGTTTAATTGAAAAGATTGAGCAATAACCTCCTCTGTAATATTTTTTTGCATCAAATATTTTCCTGCCAAAGACTTTGATTCTTGAAGCATTTTTTCTGTGAATTGAGGGTGCTCATAAAAACCTAACATTTCTGCGCATGCCACATACGGATTAACACCTTTTTTTTCATTTTGAGCGGTTACAACAACGCGACTTATTAAGCTATTTTGTTCTTTGTTAATAAACCCCTTTTTACATCCTTCCACAGGTTTAAGCAGGCCCTGAACATACATTTCACATAATATTTGTTTCAACTGCTCTTCGGTTAACTTGTCAATAACTCCTTTACCCGTTTCTAGCACGTCAGCAAATTCAGGCTCTTCAAAGGTCTTATCCAAACGAAATTGATTAAGTGTAATGAGAAAATGATCTTTACCTACAAGAATTTTTAGCTTTCCTTTCCGGTTTCTAACAAGGTACTTATTGCCTCCTTCAATATAATAAACTAAAGAAGTTTCGCTTTTTAAAATGGTTTTCAAGTCATCAACAGCAAGATCATGAGGAGTTATTGCACCACCTACAGTGCCCTGATATCTAATATGATCTGTTAAGTATTCAGCTTTATCTTGAAAGACCAAAGATTTGGATTCATTTCTATAAATTGCCTGAGGTAAATTCTCAGAAATATGAGAAACAGCAAATTTCCCGCTTGGCAAATGAACAAATTGATCGCGCACGTAATACTGACCGATCCCAAACTTTAGAGAAAATCCTTCGATTGCCCCAATCTCTTGCATATTTTTCTGAATAAACTCAATCTTTACCCCTGTTTTTTTGTAAACCTCCCTAGCTTCTTCTGAATCATTATACCCGCCACTAAAAAGTAGCTCTTTAATAACAACTCCAAAATCTTGATCTTCTTTATATTCAAAAGAAAGAGAGGGCAAAGTCACATGTCTTGTTTGAAAAAGTGGATCAAAAACAGTTTCCTTTTTTACAATGCCATGCGCTTTTAAAAACGCTAGTGCAGATTTATTGTCAGCAGCTATTGCCACATCGTAAGGAGTCATGCCGTTAGAGCTTTTTCTTAAAGAATCTTCCCCAAGCTTTTGTAGTATAGAAAAAATCTTAGCACTCTCAAAATTCTTAAAAGAAGAAGGCCTTGCCATTACATAATGCCAATAACTATCATTACTAGGAACTGGAAATTGATCTAAAATATGCGACATATTTGCCATAAATTAAATTAACAGAAATAATAACATAAAAACAAGAAAACAACAAGATATTAAAGTCTCTTATTATTAGAGAATACGCACAAACTAAAAAGAAAAATATATACCCTTCGTGGATGAAAGAAAGGCAATTTATAAGAAGCACCCTAGTCAAAGCATTGGAAGCCGAGCAACAAAAAGAACGATATGAATGATAAAGAAAAAAATAATTTGCCCTATCCTGAATTAACAGGGAGAGTCGTTTTTATCTCTCTCTTTCTTCCTCCTAAGTAACAAATTTTCAAGCCACTGTAAATTAGCCGCTTAAAGTTTTGCGGTTTACGCAACTTATTATTGTAAATGTTAGAATTTCATCAGCGCAGAGAAAGAGCAGAGGCGCAGAGGGCGCAGAGAAGGAAGGAAAATTTAATATTAGACATCTTGTGTATGCTTGGTTTTTGAAGGATTTTTTCTTGAGGCTCAAAGAGCCGGCTTATTAATAGCCCAGCGCCGTAAGGCCTGGGTACCAGTAAAAGCAATATTTGAGCCACAGCGTGGCGCCTTAGAGTTAAGTATTAAGTCGCCACGTTGTGGCTCAATTTCTTATGTATTATTTACCCAGGCCTTACGGCGCTGGGCTATTAATAAGCCGGCTCTTTGAGCCTGAAGAAAAAATCCTTTAAACCAAGCAAGTTACGCAAGATGTCTATTTTATTTTTTCTCTTCTTTGCGCCCTCTGCGCCTCTGCTCTTTCTCTGCGCTGATGAAATTCTAACATTTACAATAATAAGTTGATTCTTTTTGCTTAAATTGCAAAAATTTAAGCGGCTAATTTACAGTTACTTGAAAATTTGTTACTTAGGAGGGAAGAAACCACAGAGGAAGAGGGGAGAAAGAGAGAGAGAGAAAAAAACTCTCTCTTATCATGATTTACTTATTCGCCTTCGAGGAGGTCGAGGAAGGCCTGGAGTTGCTTAGAGCGGGTAGGATGGCGCATTTTACGAAGTGCTTTAGCTTCAATTTGACGCACCCTTTCACGTGTGACTTTAAAACGCACACCCACTTCTTCTAGGGTTTTTGGCTTTCCATCTAATAAACCAAAGCGCTCAATAAGCACTGTACGCTCTCTATCGGTTAGAGTAGATAGAACCTCACCCATCTTATCTTTTAAGATGGCATAGCCGGTCGCTTCTGCAGGAGACTCAATCCCTGTATCTTCAAGGAAATCTCCAAATTGGCTCTCTCCGCCTTCTCCGACTTCTGCTTGAAGAGAAATAGGATGCTGCGCAATTTTGTAGATTTCGCGGACTCTTTCAGGGGTAAGTCCAAGCTCTACTGCAAGCTCTTCAGGAGTAGGCTCTCTTCCTGTTTCCATCATCAGTTTTTTAGCGCCGCGCAAGACTTTATTGATCGTTTCAATCATGTGCACAGGAATACGGATAGTACGCGCCTGATCAGCGATAGCTCTTGTTACAGCCTGTCTAATCCACCAAGTAGCATAAGTGGAAAACTTATACCCTCTTCTATACTCAAATTTCTCAACAGCCTTCATAAGGCCCATATTGCCCTCTTGAATAAGATCCAAGAAAGAAAGGCCTCTATTGGTGTATTTTTTAGCAATGGAGATAACAAGACGCAAGTTAGATTCCACCATCTCTCTTTTCGCTTCTTGGCTTTTATCCATCCAGCGCTGAAGCATACGTACATCTTTTTTAAATTCATCAAGCGTACGTCCTGCTGCTAGCTCTCTTTTATGAAGCTTTCTTTGGAAAGCCGTAAGCTTAGAAGCGGCGAATTTGTTTTTTTCAGCTCTAGGAGCAAGCTCTTGCATTTCTTTTTCTAGGCTTAAGAAACGATCGTAAGCCCCAAGAATCACTTCGCCTAAGTCTTCAATGATATTATGCCTAACATGCATTCTTCGAAGGTAAGCCTGCATACGGATTCTGCATTTTTCAATATCTTCTGAGATTCTTACCTTATCGGCCTTTTTGGCATTAGGATCACGCAGAAGGATAAGAAGTTTTTCTAAAACAGCTTCTTCTTGCTTAAGAAGAGTGCAGAGCTTAGGAAGAAGCGCCATGTAGGCTGGCTTATCAGCTACTTCTTTTTCGGCAATCACCTTGTCAAAGCGGTCTTTGCCGCTAATAAGATAATTTGCAACAGAGATAGCTTCTCTGCTTGAGTAGCGGAAGCGCATGATAATTTTTTCAACTTGAATTTGCGCTTTTTCAATTCTCTTAGAAATCTCTACTTCTTCTTCGCGAGTAAGAAGAGGCACCGAACCCATTTCTTTTAAATACATGCGCACAGGGTCGTCTGAAGTGCCTTCTGAGCGCTTAGAGATACCTTCAAGCTCTTTCGCTTCTTTTTTACGCTCTTTTTGCCTTTCTACTTCAACCTGATTGAGGACCTGGATATCCATCCCGCTAAGGAAGATAAGCACTTGATCGATTTGCTCTGCAGAATCAAAAGTCATCGGAAGAATTTCATTAATTTCTTCGTATGTGATATACCCTTGCTCTTTGGCAACGGCTACGAGCTCTTCGATTTTTTGTTGATGCTGCTGGTTAAATAACTCACTAAAACTTGACTTTGCCATGATGTCCTAAAATTTTACACCCTTAATTGGATATATGCAGTTTTTTGCGTTAGATGATGATGAATCTATTTTAGCACAAGAGGCACTAAGACACAAAAATTATCTTTGCCCCGAGTGTTTACATCCTGTGCGCGTAAGAGGTGGCCCTCATGTAAGAGAGCATTTTTACCATCTGCGCTCCAATAGAAAGTGCACTCAGCATAAAAAAAGTTTAATACATTTAGCTGTTCAAAATTATCTTCTCGAAATCCTTCCCCAAGGGGAAGTTGTGCTGGAAAATCCTTTTTCTTCCATCGGAAGAATCGCTGATGTGCACTGGAAAACAAAAAATATTGTTTTTGAAGTCCAATACTCCTCAATCAGCTTAAAAGAAGCAGAAGAGCGCTGCCGCGATTACCAAAAACTAGGAATTAAACTGATTTGGATTCTTCATAGCAAACAATTTAATAAAAAAAAGTTAAACGCTGCAGAAAGCTTCTTACGCTCTCACACCAATTGCTATTTTACAAATATGAATGCCCTTGGAAAAGGAATTTTTTACGACCAATTTGAAATAAACAGGAGGGGAATAAGGCTATTTAAAGGAACATCTTTAAGCCTTGATCTTAGAAATCCTCAAGAGCCTAAAGCTGTTTTTAAAGAGAAAGAGGCTCCCTTACAAGTCAAAGAAAGAATTGACAAATGGCCGCTTTATTTCCCAGGAGATCTTACCTCTCATTTTTTAAGAGGGCAAAATTTTACCTCTCTTTTATCTATAGAAAGGCGCTTTTCTTTGGTCGAAAAAAAGAACGCTTTTTCTCTCATAGCAATGCTTCAAAACATCTATAAAACCCTCTTTAACATTCTTCTAGAAAAAGCTTCTCATTGACCAATTATTTTATGTTTTGGTATTCTGGTAGGCAAAAACCTTTATACTTGAGGAACAATGGCAGAAGATAAAAAAGCAGTAGCGAAAAAAAAGCGTCCAACCGCTTTAAAAAGAGACATCCAGAATGCAAAAAAATGCGTTCACAATAAAGCCTTTAAATCAAAAGTGCGTACAGCTCTTCGTTCTTTCGAAGATGCAGTGACTAAGAAACAACCTTCAAAAGAAAGCTTAGATCTCGTTTACAGCCTTATGGACAAAGGGGTAAAGACAGGAATCTTCAAGCAAAACAAAGCAAACCGCGTTAAATCAAGACTCACTAAGCGCGCTTTCGCAGCCACCGCTTAAGTCATCCCCCAGCTAATCTAAAAAACAAAGAGAGATAATCTTATTTTTTCTCTCTTTTTTCTTTCTTCTCTCTGTGCGCTCTGTGATCTCTGTGGTAAAAAATTTATCGTAGAATATTGCATCTAACAGGTTAGCATTTTTTTTTACCACAGAGATCACAGAGCGCACAGAGAGAAGAAAGAAAAGCACCTCTTAAGCTCTCTTAGGTTACAGTTCTTCGAGGATGATTTTGCAGATTTGGTCTTCGAGCTGGGTTTTATAAAAGCTTGGGGAATTCACAAACCCATTAATCAAGATAGAGAAAGCGGCCATTTTATTGGTTTTAAGTTTAACAAAACCTACAAGCGAAGACACTCCCGACATCCCTCCAGTTTTTGCAAATACTCTCCCTTTTAAATTACCTTCTTGCATCCGATTTTTTAATGAGCCATCTGTTGCGCTAATAGGAAGCGTAGAGACAAATTCAGAAAACTGCTTAGGGTCTTTATAAAGAGCTTTCAAAACGGTTGTGAATTGATGCGGCGCTATTAAATTATATCTAGAAAGACCAGAGCCATCTAAAACCGTGTATTTTCCTTCTTTAAGCTTGCAAAAGCTCTCTAGGTACTCCTTCAGAGCTAAAGAACCTTTTTTCCATGTTCCTGGAGGTCCAAAACGCTTTTCCCCTATTTTCTTAAATAAAGAGTCTGCATAAAGATTATCCGATTCCTTCATCATTTTTTGTACAATGGTTCTTAATGAGGAAGAAAAATGCGCAGAGGCTACTTCTGCACTTTTTGGGACCTTCCCTCTTTTAACACTTCCTTCTAGTTTGATGTGATGCTTCTTTAAAAGATCCAGGCAAAGATCCCCTAAATAAAGAGAGGGAGATTCAACAGAAATAGCGTACGTTTTTGCCTTTCTGGGAGGAATTTTTCCTCTAATTTCAATCACATTCTCATGCGTAATCCATCTTCTTTTGACATCTAAATCTTCTTCTTGCTCTGCCGTAATGGCCAGATTTTTAATAGAAACATGATTGGTTATTGGAGAAAGAGCGCAAGAAGGGAGGTCTCCTAAAGAATTGCCTCCTTCTAAAACAAGCTCTACACAGCCATGATCAACTGTTAATCCCTCTATAGGAACATTCCAGTATTCCCCACTATCATCCCACATCCATCCAGGGCCTTTTTCAAGCTTATCGAAGCAGGTATTATCTAAAATAAGATCGCCTTTGATCACGGTCACATTTTTCTCTTTAAGAGCTAAAATTAAAGCGTTCAAGTCTTTACTAGAAAATTCAGGATCTCCGCTTCCCTTAATGTAAAGATTTTTATCATCTATAAGAAGCTCTGTTTTAAAAGAGAAATCAGAACCCAAGAAAAAAAAGGCTGCTGCTCCTGTAAGAATTTTTGCCGTGCTAGCCGGAGTAAATAAATGGGAGGCGTTTTTTTGATAAAGAGGCTTTTCCTCATCTAAAAGAACAATCTCTATTCCTATATGAGCATCAGGATCCACTCTTTGAATAAGGCCATCAATTCTTTCAGAAAGCCCACAAAAAGCTGCTTCAAAATAGAAAAAAGTTAAAAGAAGGTATTTCATAAAAGAATTCTCTCTTTAAAGCCTGATCCCCTTAAGGGGATTTTCTTAAGCGCCGCTTGAATAATAGAAACTCTCGCCTCTATCTCAAGATGTTTTTTAGCGCGCGTTACAGCTGTATACAGCACTTCTTTTCCAAATACTTCAGATCCAGGCGGTATGAGTAAAAGCACTCTATCATATTCACTTCCCTGGCTTTTATGCACAGAAATAGCGTAGGCATACTCAAAAAATGGTAAAAGAGCGCATTTAAAGGTTTTTCCACCAGGAAAAAAAGCCATGTCTTCTTCATCAAAGGAATAAAGATCCATTTTCCCTTCTCTCTTTTTTCTCACTACTATTCCACTCTGCCCATTATATAAGCCAAGCTCATAGTTATTTTTAATAATTAAAATAGGAAGCGCAAGAAATTCTCCTGTGCGCATTTCAGAAAATAGCGTAGAAGCGATTTTTTTATTTAGTGCATCAACACCTAAGGGGCCTTTTCTCATTGAAGATAGGATACGAAATGCTTCTAAATCTTTAAGAAGCATTTCTTCTTCAGGTTTTTCTTTAGAAGGCAAAGGACAGTATTTTTTTACGTATGCTAAAAGATTCTCAAAACTAAATTTCTCTTGAGAAGAAAACTTCTCTATTTGCTTTAATACCTCTTCTTCACCTTTTTCTAAAAGGGCGCGCCCAAGTTCCTTAATAGAATCTTGCTCCGAGCGAAAATTGAGCTTAAGACAAGTGGAGAGGGAAGGAAAAGCCTCCATTAAATCAGCAAAAAAACTTCCTGCTTCTACAGAAGGGAGCTGAAAGGGGTCACCCATTAAAACAAGGCGCGTTCCTTTTTTAAGAGAAGCTAAAAAGAAAGAAAAAAGGCGCGCATCAATCATTGAGCACTCATCAACAATAATAAGATCTGCGTAAATAAGAGTGCTTTTTCTCTCAAAATCTAAATTTGTATAAATCCCTAATAAAGAATGCAGGGTCTGTGCTTTAAAAGAGCCTTCTACATATTTCCCAAGAGATTCTTCTAATCTGGCAGCAGCCTTGCCTGTAGGAGCTGTAAGAATAATTCTAGCCTCTTTAGAAGAAGCCAAAAAAGCCTCTACAAGTTTAGCTGCCGTATAAGTCTTTCCAGTCCCTGGGCCTCCTGTAATAATACTTAAAGGAAGTGTTAAAGCTTTATCGATAGCGGCCTTTTGCTCTGGAGCTAAGGAGGGATCTTCTAAGGAACATTCAATCCTTTCCACATCTTGAAAAACTAAACGTTTTACATGCTCAATAAAAAGGGTTTCATGGTTCCAATTGCGTAAAAGATAAAACCTATTATTAAAGCTATGAATAGGCAAGCCCTCTAAATAAGGAAGCGCTTTAAGAATTTTCTCCTTAAGAGGCTCCTCATATTCCTCAAATAGAGATAAAGAAGGGATAATCTCCTCTTCTGTAACTTTGACGCAAATATGTCCCTGCCTTGAAAAAAACAAAAGAACGGCTAGAAAAAAAACAACCTCTTCTCTCTCACTTAAAGCCTCCCCAAAATAAAAATCTATTTCAGATAGCCCCTTCTCAATCAATTCCTTTTTCATAGCCTCTCATTTTTTTTAACCACAAAGGAAATTCTCTCTCTTTCTTTCTTCTCTCTGTGTGCTCTGTGATCTCTGTGGTAAAAATATGCTAACCTGTTAGATGCAATATTCTGCAATAAATTTTTTACCACAGAGATCACAGAGCACACAGAGAGAAGAAAGAAAGAAGATTTTTTCCTTTGTGGTTTAAACCTCTGGGGTAAAGTGGTAGGATTTTAGGCCTCTTAGGAAGATGTAGAAGGCTCCTCCGAAGCAGGTTTTAAAATCTCTCATGTCAAACAGCTTTACATGCCTTTTAAGCGCCTCAGCGTAAATTGAGGCCTGTAAAAAATAGTCTTTATCTTTCATCTCGGAACTAAGCCTCTCTTCTGTATAATTCTCTAAAAAATTAGACTTCCAATCTACTAAATAATAAAGCCCTCCGTGTTCAAAAACAAGATCTGCCGATCCTTTAAGAAAATTTGATCCGTAAGGATAGAGGAACTCCATTTCTTCTATGATGTTCGAAGGAGAAACTAAAGAAAGGCTAAGGCCTTCTTTTAGGGGCAATTCAAGAACTTTTTCCACCATTGTTAAAAGAGAGCTTTCCCATCCAGCTAAATGGCTCTTGTCAATAAGATGTAAAATAAGCTCTAAAACTTTTTCTCCATTGTAAGGAGAGTGAAGTCTATAAAAGAAAAGCTTCTCAAAAATAAGATGGATCAAAATCCCCGTTTCTTTTCCTAAGGGCATCCCTGTATTTTCAGCTGAAACAATGCTTTCTTTCTTTTCTGCAAGAGAAGAAAAGCTTTGCATAAAAGAAGGATTGCTAGGAAGGGCATTTTGGATAAGGGGGGAAGCCCCCTCTTCCTCTTCTTTTTTAAGAGGAGATAAAGTCAATATTTCTTCGTTTAGCAAAGTATAGGTAATGGAGGCTTTCTCTTTAATTTCTTCTAAAAAGCTTTTAAATTCTATTAAGGAATACGCTACTTTCAAATGCTTCGAAAATAGCTCTATAGAGGATGCTTTGCCAGGCTCTTGGGTTTTATTTTCTGTATCAAATACACAAGGGATATAAACACGCTTTTTTGCCCGAGTGATTGCTACATAAAGCTGTCTTAGCTTTTCTGCATCTTGCTCCTCAAAATATAAAGAGCTCAAAGGATTTTCCTTAGAAGCTAAAGTAATTTGCCCCTTAATATCGATAAACTCATCCAAGTGCGGGTGTCTCGAGCTTAGACTTAAAGCAAAAACAATATCAAATTCAAGACCTTTACTTGCATGAATCGTCATGATCTGCACTTGATCTTTTGTTCCTTTAAGTTTTTTATTCTCCTGATTTTCCTTAAGCTCTTCTAAAAAAAGAAGTAAATCTTCGGGCGCAAGTCTGCAGCTTGTCTCTTTTTCTAAAATACATTCAATTAAATCTCTATCAACACCTGGAACTTCTTTTATGAAATGAGAAAATCCCTTTTCTCTAAACACTTGAGAAAAATGCAATAACAACATCTTCGCTTTTTGCAGCTCTACATTCTCAAGGCCTCCTTTAAGGCGCACATGGTCCCACCCAAAAAAAGATCCCCCCATAACAATTTTTAACTTGCTTAAAGAGTTAGGCTCTATAAGAGAAGAAATGAGATTTGTTAAACTTAAAAGAGAGGGAGACTCTCCCTTTTTTAATGCAGAATCAATTCCTTGTTTTTTAAAAAAATGAGAGAGGCGCTCTGCCTGAAACCGGTCTTTTGCAAGAATAGTCATTTTATTAAGATCTACAGCTTCTTTTTTAAGGGAAATGATCTCTTTTGCGATAAAAGGAAATAAATAAGTTTCTTCTGTAGATAAAGGAGGCCAGCTTTTTTCTCTTTTAGAAGCTGTCTCTAAAAGAAAAAAATGAAAAGCTCCTTTACCATCTTCAAAAAAATGATCTGTAGCCTCTGGCTTATGTTTTACCTCTAAATAATCGATTGCAGAATTTTTAGAAGGAAGCTCTAACCAAGTGGGGCATTTAGAAAAAAGAAGATTTAGCGCTTTTATAAAGACGGGATCGCTTCTAAAGTTGGTATCAAGCGAATACCTGCTTTGCTCGCCTAAACGCTCTCTTGCTTCCAAATACGTATACACATCTGCGCCTCTAAAGCGATAAATCGATTGTTTAGGATCGCCTACCAAATAAAAAGCATCGGGTTGGTGGTTTTGCAAAAATAGCGTTTCAAAAATTTTCCACTGCAGAGGATCTGTATCTTGAAATTCATCTACAATAATGGCGTTAAAAATTTTTCTCACAGCCTCTATAAATAGCGGATTTTTTAAGCAATCTTCCATTGCATAAAGAAGATCATCTGGAGTAAATATCTCTTTATTTTCTTTGGGGATTTGAGAAAAATCCCTTGCCATCCTTAAAAATTGCAAAGAAGAGTCTTTTGCTTCAAGAAGCGGAGCTAAAAGCTCTTTTTTCATTTCCGCTAAAAAAGGAAGATCTGGGTAAATGGCTTTAGCTTTTAAATTATCTCTTTCTAATTTTTCTAAAAAATATTCCTCTTCTTTTAAAAGAGTGTCAAACTCTTTTTCCGAGCATTCTTTTTTGTCTAAAAGGAACGCAAATTTTTGGATTTGAGCCTCCATTTTCGAAGAACTAATCCCTTTAAATAAAGGGATCACTTTTTCTAAAGGTTCAAAAGAAAATCTTTTTAATCCTTTTAAAAATTTAGCGTGCAATTCACTAAAATTATCTATCTTGTCTATCTTCTTTCTTTTTAAAGCCACATCAGTAAGTTTTTTTTGCAAAGAAGGAAAATCACTTTTGTGTTTTTTTAAAACATGCAAAACTTGACGTGGACTATAAGAAGAGGGGTGTAATTTAGTGCGAAGAAAATCTGCTGCGGCTTCCTTTGAGTCCAAAAAACCCTCTTCTTCCGGATCTTTAATATGAAGGCTTAAACGGGCTTCAAAAGCAAAATTTTTAAGCATTCTAAAGCAGAAGCCATGGATAGTAAAAATAGGGGCACGATCAAAATCAATTAAAGCATCTTCGAGTCTTCTCTGATAAAGGGCTTCCTTTTTTTCTAAAATCGCCTGGATATAATCGTAGCCTTTATCATTTTCCCCTTTCTTCAAACACTCTATCGCCCACTCTAAATTCGAGCGAATTCTTTGCTTTAATTCTTTAGTTGCAGCGCGAGTGAAAGTCACTACAAGAATTTGGTCAATACTTAAATTCCCTTCTAAAATAAGCCTTAAAACAAGGTGTTCAATAGCAAAGGTTTTACCAGTACCCGCAGAGGCTTCAAGAAGATGGGGTCCAAAGACGCATTTAGAGCGGTTCAAAATATCAAATGGCTGCATTAGTCCTCTTCTATAAGGGGGGCAAAAAGCTCTTTCGCATAAGAAGCCCATTTTTCAAAAATATAATCCGAAGAAAAAAGAGGGTCTTTTGAAAAAAGCCATTTCAGATAGACATCTTCAAATCCCAAACTAAAGTCGTTATCAGAAGCTTCAAAAGCTTTCTGAAGTTCTTTACTTCCTTTCTGAAGCAAAGCTGCGCTCCAAGTGGGCATAAGAGGAGAGGGCGCCTCTAAACATGCTTCATAGTACTCCACAAAAGAAACTAAGCTTTTCAAGGGATCTGCCTCCATTTTGTAGGTCTGCCCTTTTTTAGTTAAAAGAAGAGAGGGAGATCCTAGATTTAAATTTAAATATACGAGAAAACTTGGGAAAGCCTCAATGAGATCGGGAAGAGATTTATTCTTATGAAAAAGAAGGCCTTCAGGAACAATATTTTCTAGCATTCCTATAATATAAGCTGTGCGCCCTTCTTTAAGAGGAACTTTAAGAGGAGGAAGGATGCGGCTTCTACCATTTAATATATCTTGAGTATCGCACATCATTTTAAGCTCAACATTAAAAAGTTTATCTAAACTTAAGCTTAAAGAGGCTAAATTTTTCTGGTAGTCTTCCACCTCATCTGATGCCTTGCATTTTGCCACCTCTTTAAAAGCCCCATGAGGAAGGCTCCCTTGCCTTAGAGCTTTTTCAAAAAGCGCTGAAAAATCTTGCTTTAAAGAGCCTTTTCTAAAATCGGCTTTATCTATATCTGAAAGAACAAACTCCCCTTCATGAAAGTTAGATTCAGACTCAAGATACATTTTAAGAACAACATTAAAATAAAAACGGAGAGGGTGCTTAGCAAGAAGATTTAGATGCTTGATATCAATTACAATCTCTTTTTCTTTTTCCCGTAGGGGCAAGGGGAAATCTGCATAAAAATCAGGGAAAAAACAAGCAGCTTCTTTCGCTAAAAGAGCTTTGGCTGCATGTTCAGTAACAAGAGATTTTTCTAAAACGTAGCTAGAATTTATATAAGAAAATAACTCTTGAATAACAAAAGAAGGGTTTTCTTTTTCTTCTCTTACAAAACTCATAATAAAAGATTTCGATGCCTGTGTAAGCAAGAGTAAAAATAAATAGCGCTCTTCATCAGCTGGATTTAAAGAAAGCTTGAGAAGAGATAGAGAACTTGGAATTTCGATGCGAGGGAACGCTCCTTCTTTCATTCCCAAAAGAAAAATAGCTTTCGCATAAAACGCTCCCGCAATTTTTAAAGAGCAGCAAGGCATGGCATGAAGGTTTGCGCGGTTATAAGGAGTTTTAGCACTTGTAAAAAGATCGTTTAAAATTTTCTCTACAAAAAGATAAGGAACAGGATCTTTCTCTATAGAAAAAGAGGGAAGCTTCTTGAAAAAAAATGTTCCTTCTTCATCGATTACAAAAAATGTATCCGCTATTTCCTTAAGACAAAGACTCCAGTCTTCTAAAGATTTAAAAACCCCTTTTTCTAAGGGCTCTAACTTTGAAAAAAGAAGCTGCATCATAGAGATAAGTTTACCTAATTTTTCTGATTCACTTAAATCAATAGAAATAGATTCAGAATCAGATGCAAGAGCAGTAAGAAGGCGTTTAAATCCATATTCCCAAGTTCCTATCGCCTCCACTTCGCTTGAATCCAAAAGAGCTTGTTTTTGCTTTAAATCTTTTCCAAAACGCACCTTAGAAGAGCGAATCCATTTAGAGAAAAGGAGCTTGTCCTCCAATGTAATGTCCCATTTTTCTAAAAAAGAAGAGCTAGAAAATAATTCAATAATCCCGTCCACATCAAAGCGTCTTTTAGGAAGCATAAGAAGTTTTTTAAACCCTGCAATAAAAGAGCTTTTTGAAAAGGCGTTCTCATCAAAAATCGCGTACTCTATTCCCGTATTTCCAAATACGTTATGAATAAAAGGAGCATAAGAAGAAATATCTTGCGCTATGACTAAAATGTCTTCGGGGAGCAGCCCCATTGCCAAAATATGGTCTCTTAAAATTTCAACTTCTTGCAATTTAGAAGAAGCAATATGTAAATGAATAGAGTCGTCGTCTTTTTTTATATAAGTTTTAGGAGAAGCTTCAGGATTTTTTAGGTCAAGAAGGTCTTGTTGCACATATTGCAAAAGAGTTTGAGGCGTATCTGATTCATAAAGCTCTTCAAAAATAAAATCTAAATCCTGCATTAAATTTAAAAAACTTCTGCCCAATTTACCTAAATTAGCAAGCAAAGGATTGGTATCTCTAATATAAAGATCAAGCCTTTCTCTATCATATTCCTTCTTAAGACTTTTATGAATATGGCGTCTTTCTTTATCGCTACAAAGGTCTCCCCAGTAATGCGCACAAGGAGAGAGTGTATAAAAACAAGCTTCTTGATGTTTAAAGAATTCAAGATGCGTTTTAGGTAAATAAACAAAACCAAAAAGGTGAATCTCTCCTTCTTTAGGAGTGAGATTCTTTAATTTTTCTAGAGGATATGTCCATTTTTCAAATACAAGATTCCAAAGAGCTTGTTTCCACCCTTTTTTCTCTTTCCACTCTTCTAAAGAATCTGCATAAGAACCGTAGCGCAAAAAGACATTGCGAAGAGAAAGAGATAAAGAGACTAGTCTCTCTGGATCATTTTCTAAATATGTTAAAAGAGGCTTGTAGATTTCTTCTTTAGAAGTGCTTAGCTCTTGCATCTTACAAAAAAGAGTTATTTGAAGATCTAATGCCGAAGGGATTTTTTTTTCTTTTAAATTAAAAGTTCTAAAAAGCCCGCCTTGAAGAGCGCTATTTAAACTATAGAATTTAACTCCTGAATAAATAGATTTTTTTGCAAAAAAATGCTGCAAAAAGCGCTTCTGAAAGGGATAGGCAACAATCACTATTTTTCTATTAAAAATAGAGCCTTGGCTTTGAAATAAATTCTCATAAAGTTGATTTGCTAAAATTTCAAGTTTATTCCCTACAAAAACCTTAGCGCATTTCTCATCCACAAATAACCTCTTGGGGTTAATTTTAGCATACGAGGGAAATTATGCAAGAGATTCAGATTGGGGATCTTTTCTTAAAAAAGAAATCGAGGTTTCTAAGTCTACAATTTTTATATGGATTGGCTTTGAATAAACAGATTCATTGCTTTCTTCATCGAATTCTTCTTCAAAATAATTAATTATCACTCTGTCAGAAAAATGTACCTGTCTTGTTTCAATAACACAATCAGGGGTTAAAGAAGGCTCTTCTTTCTTTTCTTCTTGGGCAGGAGAAACCTTAACTTCCTCTGGGCGGTAAACAGGGAACGTTTTATATTTGCATTTTGCTAGCAAAATCACAAGAAGTCCTCCTAAAAAACAAAAAGATCCGCCTCCTAATACTGGAGCATAGAGCCCAACAGGACTTCCCTGAAAAAAACAAATAAGGCCTCCACAAATAACAAGTAAAGACACAGTAAGAGCTACATAAATCCAAGGACTTACAGAA
This sequence comes from Chlamydiota bacterium, assembly GCA_013288075.1. Classification (GTDB taxonomy): domain Bacteria; phylum Chlamydiota; class Chlamydiia; order Chlamydiales; family Rhabdochlamydiaceae; genus JABDCQ01. The sequence goes on from JABDCQ010000017.1 coordinate 16,581, forward strand.
GCTTTAGGGAGAGATGTAAATTTACGCGTTACTTCTGTAGAGTATTGCGCTGCAGCTTTCTCTTGAATAGGGTTACTTTGAATAGATGACATATTACCTCAATTTCAAAAAAAATTTTAAACGAAAAGTTTTTTTTCCTCATTAAAATTACTCTCATCGTATAAAATAAAGTCATGAAAGCCCTTTTTAAAAAGAAGATCACCTTGCCAAACTTTGGAAGTCAGAGGAAAACAACCCTTGGTTTTTTAAACTCTGCCCAATTTCTAGGCGTTTTAAATGACAACATCTTCAAACTATTAACCGTTTTTCTTCTCATCGATGTTCAAGGCAAAGAAAGAGCTAGCGACATTTTGTCTCTTGCAGGAGCTATTTTTGTCATTCCCTTTTTGCTATTTTCTTCAACAGCCGGAATCCTAGCCGACCGCTTTAGCAAACAAAGGCTTCTTGTAATCATGAAAATTGTTGAGTTCATTTTAATGGGACTTGCTATTTTTGCCTTCGCGGCTAAAAGCGCTGTTATGAGTTACACAATCTTGTTTTTACTCGCAACGCATAGCGCTACTTTTGGACCTTCAAAATATGGAATTATCCCTGAGCTTGTTAAAGGGGATAAAGTGGGAAAAGCTAATGGTCTTATTACCTCTTTTACCTATTTAGCCATCATTTTAGGCACATTTTTAGCCTCCTTTTTAACAGAAATAACCAATAGGAATTTTCCTTTAACAGCCGCTTTTTGCCTTCTTGTTGCTCTTGGAGGATTAGTCAGCGCTCTTAAAGTTAATTATACAAAGCCGCAAGGATCAGAAAAAAAGTTCAACTTCTTTTTTGTAAGCGAAATTTATAAAACATTTGTTTTTTGCAAAACAATCCCTCACTTAAAAACTGCTATGTTTGGTTCCGCCTATTTTCTATTTATGGGAGCTTTTACACAGCTCAATATCATTCCTTTTGCTATTCAGTCATTAAACCTATCTGAAGTAGCAGGAGGATACCTATTTCTTTCAACAGCGCTTGGAATTGCTTTGGGAGCTTTTGTTATTGGCAAAATCCTAAAAAAGAAAATAGAGCTCGCTGTTTCTTGTATAGCGGGAATCATCCTTTCCCTGCTTCTTATCTTGCTCTCTATTTTCTCTTCGCATTTATATGCAGTGATCGCGTGTTTATTTTTAGTAGGGGTTTTCGGCGGCGTTTTTATTGTTCCTTTCGATGCCTTTATTCAAACAGAGAGTCCTCATGAAAAAAGAGGACAAATTATTGGAGCTACAAATTTCTTAAGCTTTGTAGGAGTGCTCTTCTCTTCTATAGCGCTCTTTATTTTTAGCGATGCACTCCAAATCAAATCCTCTACAGGCTTTGCTTTAATAGGAGGGCTAACTCTTATTTTTTCTTTAATCTATACAGCGCGTCTCTCCGATTTTTTCTTTCCTTTTCTCTTAAGACGTTTTTATACATTTAACATAAATCCTATAGAAAATTCGCCCATTCTCATTATGAGAAACGATGCTCTAAAAGATGCTCTTTTTTTACTAGGAGCTATCCCTAATATCGAATTTATTGTTTCAAAAGAAAAACTTAAAAAGCCCCTTCTTTGTAAGCTTTTTTATTCTATAAAAGTTCTAGATGAAAAAAAAGAGGCGAAACAACTTTTAGAAATCGCTGAAAAGGTAGAGCTAGAAAATAAAATCCCTTGCTTTTTCCTCGAAGGAACCGATTTAGCCGCTCTACTAGAAGAAAGCACAAGCCTCAAAAAAAGACTCCTCGGCAAGAGTCCCACCTACCTTTTCCCCACCCTCTCCCTATCCCAAAGAATCGTCACAGTCCATCTCTCCAATCGCAGATAGCTTATAATTAGTAACTTAAATAACAAAAAGGATTTTTTGCATTTGAGTTGCCATTTTTCCAGGAAAAATGATACCATAAGGATAAAAAAGGCGATCTTATGCAATTTATTTCTAGATTTTTTAAGGCCCCGAAACAAAGCTATTTCCTGTTCGGACCGCGCGGAACTGGGAAATCTACATGGCTTAAAGAGCAGTATTCCAATGCCTTATGGATTGATCTTTTAAATCTTGATGTTCTGCGCACCTACCTTGCAGCCCCCGAACGCCTAAGGGCTGTTGTAGCCCCTCTTCCCGATAACTCTGTAATTGTGATTGACGAGGTCCAAAAAATCCCGGAAATACTTTCAGAGGTCCATGCCCTTATCGAGGAAAAAAGGGGCCTGCAATTTATTCTTACAGGATCAAGTGCAAGAAAATTAAAAAGGGTAGGCGTTGATTTACTAGCAGGTAGAGCCTTATTAAAACATATGCCCCCCTTTTTTGCAGGAGAGCTGGGAGAACTTTTTGACCTAAAACAGGCCTTAGAAATAGGGATGGTTCCTTTAATCCTCCTCTCAGAAAGCCCTCAAGAGGTACTCCAAAGCTATGCTGGAATGTATCTTAAAGAAGAGGTTCAATCAGAGGGGCTTGTCAGACAAATCGGCGATTTTGCTCGCTTTCTTGAAGTGATTAGTTTTTCTCATGCAGCCCAAATCAATCTCGCTAACATTGCTCGCGAGTGCGAAGTGTCTAGAAAAACAGTGGAAAACTACTTACAAATTCTAGAAGATCTTCTTTTAGCCTTTACCTTACCTGTCTTTTCCCAAAGAGCGCAAAGGGCTCTTTCCCAACATCCGAAGCTCTATATTTTTGACGCTGGAGTTTTTGTTTCTCTAAGACCTCAAAATTTAGGAGATAAACCAACCGACATACAAGGAGCCGCCCTAGAAGGCCTTGTTGCACAGCACATCAAAGCATGGATTAACACACAAGTTGCAAATTATCAGATGAATTTTTGGCGCACAAAAGCCGGACTTGAAGTAGATTTTATTGTTTTTGGCCCTTTGGGCTTTTGGGCCATTGAAGTGAAAAATGGCTCTAAAATCCATCCTCAGGATTTGCGTGGCCTAGAGGAATTCAAAAAAGACTACCCCGAGTGCACCCCTCTACTTCTTTATAGAGGGACTACCAAAATGGTTCAAAACGGAATCTTATGCATTCCTTGCGAAGAGTTTCTTCTTCAAGTTCATCCTGAAAAAAAACTCTTTTAGAAGAGGTAGACGAGTTCCATTTCGTATTGCTTAAAGCGTCTAAAAGGACCAATTGATTTATCTAAGGTAATCGATTGTTGCCACTGTTGTTGAAGGTTTAAGTTGTTTGTAAAGAGGTATTCAAGCGTTAGAACAAATCCGCGGTAGTTTCCATTACCTGCAGCAGTTTTACGCGTTGTAGGGCCTCCCTTTCCATCAACCTTCAGCGTGTAAAATCCGGAGTCATTAGCATTTCCAAGACCAATTCCTGAAATATCAAAGTCGGGCACAGCTTGCGCCTGAAGCACTTGATAGTTTCCATCAAAAGCCCAGTCTCCTTGTTTTCTTAACTCTCCAATAGAAACACCTAAGTAGCCGCCTTTATTGGCTTTTTTAAAATCAGAAATAGCTATAGGTTCAGCTTCATGGTTATAAAGACCAGCAGCATACAAAATGACTACTTTTTTTAAGAAGTATTTAGGAATAAATTTGTAACCCAAAATAAACTGAGAAATAATAAAATCAAATTGCTGCCTTCTTACGCGATCTTCAGTATCTTTAGTATCCCAATCAATAATAGAGTACTTCGCGTATACACCCGTATTGCGAATATCAAGAAGACCAAATTCTCCTACAAACCCATACTGATTGACTCTTTCGTTGATAACAAAAATCCCTGCATGCGCATAAAAATCGCCCACTTTTTCATAAGCTCTATCATATTTAAGATAAGCTCCATCAAAAAACGAGTTAAACTCAAGCTTAGAATCTAAAATGGTGCCCATCTTACGTCTACCAATCTCTAAATCGATCACATGCGTATCTTGCTTTACAAGCCGAGCTCCGAAATAAGCTTTTTCAAGCTTAATTTTATTGAAAGTTCCACTAAAAATACCTGCATCGTTATCGAATTCAAGTTTAATAGCTGCCCAAGTACGATCGGCTCTGTAGTCGATCATGATGTTCACTTCCACATCGTAAGCACGGCTATTTATAGGAGTTGCGCCCCCGTGTCCACGTTGCTTAATCCCATTAACAGTTTCTGTTGTTGCTTGAAACTCTGTACGCACCTCACCACTAATTGATAAAGCACCACCAATCTCTTTAACAGTCACTTGTCTTCGGGTATTAATCCATTCTCTTAATGCTTCAATGTCTCTTTGAGGATTCTCAGAGCTACGCTCAATGGTATCGGCTAAAAGACCTGAAGTAAAAAAAATGGTCGCACTAAATAGCGCAAAACGATGAAACAAACGCATTTTCAACTCCAACCAAACTAATAAATGATGGAGATTATGCGCTAATTTTATATTGTTTGCAAAGGAAAAGACTTATTAGAATTTGATATTACCGGCAAGGCTAATTGCTTGTTCTGAAAATAACCTGACCTCGGCATTCAGATCTAGGGTCGATGAGGAAGAAATGGTGCACCCCATCGCAAGACCAAAGCGCTGATTGCTGCGCATAGAAAAATGAGAATGGTGTAAAATATTTTTCTCTATATTTTTCAGTCTTGCTTGAACACTCGAATACGTAAGAGCTGCATAAGGAATTAGCATATCAATCTGATGAGAAACGCCGCCTCCCACTTGCCACTCTACATATTTCAATTGAGCATGGGTTTTAAAAGAGGCCCCATCAAGCGCGTTCCACTTCAAAGGAAGATTACTATACTGGTAAGCCCCATCTACAGAAAAAAGAGTGCATCCCCAATGAAAAAGCTCTAGGCGAGCGCCAGCGCCCCAAGTGAAGTGCCCATTTGTTTCATAATTTCTTTTTTTAAAATCTCTTTGGGAACGATTAGAAAAAGAAACATTCATCGCTCCTAAAGATCCATAAAACTCGTAACGATCTAAAATATTAAATGTAAAAACCCCTTGATTCATGAGGTAAGAAAAATCATCAATCCGACCTCTAACACTCCCTTCAGCCTTTAAATTTCTATTAAAGCAGTAATCTCCCTGATAACCCACCTTGACGCCAGCCCAGTTCTCGTAACAAAAAATAAGCCCCTCCTCAATAATATCAGGAGAAGCTGGATTGCCAAAATAAAGAGCATGCAAAGGGAAAGACGCTAAAAATAAAAGAGAAAAAAAACGCTTCATTAGTTCTATATAAGGTTATTTAATCAACCCCTTATACAGAAGCTTTTCTTTAAGATCAAATCATTGATTTTGGTTTCATCAGCTTATCAATAAGCTTTGAGCAGGCAATGTTACATATCGCTACAGAAAGAGCAACTAGGAGTGCTACCTGCCAAGGAGCTAGAGCTATAGCTGCAAAGAAAATAATCTGCCACATAGCGCCAGGGATTGCTCCTATTGTCATATTGAGAAAAAGCTCTTTAACAGCCGCCATAGGCTTTTCTTTAAGCTCTTCTAAAGCCTTAGGATCTCTTACTAATTTTACGACATAACGCACCAAATGCTGCACTGTTCCTTCAAAAACTCCTGTAAAAAGAGGCGCTAAAATAAGCCCTGCAACCATTGGAGAAACGCCTGCAGCAGACCCTATATAAGTTCCAAGAGCAAAACCGCAGTTCCAAAGGGCAATGGCAAGAGCTGCAGCAAGTACATAAGTAAGAAGCTCTTTCATATCTACACCTGCTACTCCGCGCGCCTTACATACCGCCTTAACAACAAGCACGCCAGCAATCATTGCAAGAGTTCCCCAAACCTGTTGAGATAAGAGCTGCTGAGCAAAAGGCTCGCTATGAAATACGCCCATCGAGCTAAAATCAATTGTAGGAGTCGTCCTAAAAGCCGCGTCCACTCCAACAGCTGATAAAAAAGCCCACATAAAATCGCGCATAAAATTGATTATTACAGCAGCTGTAAGCCCTTCATTATTCTTTAAGCATGTATTTACAGAAGAAACAGCTGAAGCAGCAAAACAACTATTAGAGGAATTCTCAATAAGCTGGTATCCGTCCGCAGAAGCAATAGGAACAACCCGCCCTTTCCCTAAAGGAGCGCCTGAATAATCCGTACTAGGAATCACAACCAAAGCAGAAGAACCCACATTCCCTTTTTCTCCAACCACAGGAGAAACCTCAGAATAAGAAGAAACAGCTAAATTACTCACAATTAAACCTCATTTATGTTAATCAAAATATAATTATACACCAATAAAGAATTAAATTAAATACTTTTTTATATACTTTTTTAAACACCACCTATTATTTCATAAACCCCTAAAAATCAAGTACATCAAAAAAGTGTAAACTGCACTAGACAAAACTGACCAAAAATTGTAAGGTGCAGCTTACACAGTAACGAAAACTCAAGCGTATCTATTTGCACGTCAGCATCTTGGAGCACATGCGCATAAATCTAAGGAGGAAAATAACAAAATATGAGGAGGGGAAGAGAAAATTGTCCTTCTTTTCTCTGTGCGCTCTGTGATCTCTGTGGTAAAAAAATATGCTAATACGTTAGATGCAATGTTTTACGATAATTTTTTACCACAGAGATCACAGAGCGCACAGAGAAAAGAAGGGAAAAGAAAGAAATTTCCTCTTTCTCTAAGCTTATCTATCCTTGCATGCTGCTATTTTTTTTACACGTATGCGCTCAAAGGCCGTATTCGTAGGGTTTGGTGTAAACGCCCCAGGAAGGCTTTTGGGAAGGCTTTTCTGGGGATTTTGGGGAGGGGTTAAAAAAGTGTTTCCAGCTGCTCATGGGGTGGCCTTTAAGGCCTAGGCGATCAACGCGAAAGAGCTCTAGCTCTTCGCTTGCGGGATTTATCACAAAGGCAAAGTAGTCTCTTGTCCAGTTTGTATCGGCAAAAAGAAGAGGGGAAGGCGCAATAAAGCCCTTATCTCTTGCTTTTGAAACAATATACTCATACAGATCCGTTTGAAAAAACACAGTTTTTTTGGCTTTAAGAAGGCAGGCAAAAAGGCTATCTATAAAAGCATCTGCTAAAATGATATCGCTTAAATTTTTTTCAACTTCTTCAATGCATAAAGACAAAGTTTTATCCATCAGCTCTTCTAAAATAGCGTGCGCTATTTTCCCGTATTCCTGCTTGGGAATTAAAGGCAGGCTACGGTAGAGAAAGCTATCTATGGAAGGAAGAGAAGCATACTCTTCTCTAAATTCTTTAATGGAAAGATGCCCTCCTTTTACTTTAAAAGCATCCTTTGAAAAAGCATCCAGAAGCGCTTTTTGCTCTAAAGGAGAAATAAGAATTTTGGCATAAAAATTTTGACAGGGCAAAATAAAGGCGTCTCTTATCCAGGTATAGGTAAACCCTGCGTCTTGCCACCCTTTTTTAAAAAAAGCATTTTTAGGCTGTAAAATAAAAGCGTGGGTAGGGGAATACATTAGCATTTCAGAAAAAACATCTGTCACTTTAGGAGGTAAACCTTTTAAGAGATCGATTAAAAAAGTTAGAAGATCAAGCGGGCTTTCTGCCGCTCTTTTCTCTTCGGTTAAAGGGGATTCTCTTTTGGCATACGTCTTTATTAAAGTTTCCATAGTTCCCCCTGAGACGTAAGCCCAAGGCTTTTTCTTCATTTTTTCAAAATGATAAAGGGGATTTTGAACATTTATTTGGAGATGCGCCTTAAGCATCCTTTTCATCGCTGTTTCTAAAAACTCTTTTGTCCTTAAATGATTGATCAGCAAAGAAATCACACTCACAACATCATCTTCTAATTCCTTAATAGGTAACTCCGCTCTAATAGAGGGCTCCACTCTTTTAAAGAAATCTATTAAAGCCTCTATCCATTCTTCTTCGTTATAAATAGAGGTCCAAAGGGTGGCATCGGCTCTTCCATGCTTATAAACAAGGCGAAAGCCTGCCGGTTCATCATCATAAATGCCCGCTTTGAATTCTTGCATTTCAGGATCGTATAACTCTTGGAAATACTGTTTAAATTCTACAGACAATTTTTCAATAAAGAGATTAAGGAAATTAGCATAGTAAGATCCCTTTGTATGAAATTTATCTCTTAAATCTAAACAAATTTGCATATGATGGTAGGAGGCTGCAAATTGCGCTTTAAAATACACCTCTCTTTCTTTTCCTGCATTTCTTGCTTGCACCTCTAAAACTTTGACTTGGTTGTAGGCTCCTTCATACTCTTTTTGATACATGCTTATTTTCTGATTACACTCTTCCACTTTTTCCTGAAGATATTTATATACAACCTCTCCAAGGCCCCCATTTTCTTCCGGATTTAGCCCGAGACTTGAATACAAATTCCAATTGGAAAATTCCATTTTTACTTCGGAAAAAGAAGCTAATGTATATTCCCACACTTTTAAAAGAGCGTTATCAACAAGTCCTTTAAAAGCGCTTCGGCTAAGCTTTTCTAACGTTTGAACCTCTTCTGCTTTAGCCTGATTTTTAAGGGAGAGGGGAGTAGTAAATAGACTCGAAGAAGATTTTAGCCCTTTTAAAAAAGAGGCGTATTGAGCTTTTGTCAATCCCGCTTCTTTAAGAAGCGTATCATGTAAAAACTCTTCAATCGTGATTCCCCCTTTATAAGAAGAAAGAATTTTTTTTGATTTCTCTATTTTTTGACTTAATGACAAAGAAGGATCAATCACTTTAGCTTGGGAAAAAGCCTCAATCAGCCCTGGGCAAAAAGCGGCGAATTCTACTCCTTTTTTTAAATCTCCAGCTCCTGTGCTTAATGCTAAAGGAACACTATATTCAACGCCGCTAAAAATTCTTGTAAGGCGTCCCCTCGATAAAAGTTCATACAAATCGTCGAGAAATTGCTCTATGCGGTTTTCATGAATTAAAATGGCTGGAGCTGTTGCAAAACAAGAACCTACATTTTGACGAACAAAAGAAAAACAAGAAGCTAAAATAGCTTCTCTTAAATGTTTATTTTCTAGCTTTATCTCTAAATTAAGCCCTAAAGCTTCTCTGATAAAAAATTCAGCGCCCTTATGACAAAGAGGAAAAGAAAATCTTTCAATCAATTTAAAAAAGGAAAAGTCTTGTAATTTTTTAAAAATATTTAAGTGATGCTCATAGATAAGATGGTCTTTTTCTCCAGAAGGAGAAAAAATTTCCCCTTTTGCCTCGTAAAGAGAAATAAGAGTATTTAAAGCTTCACTGTTTAATTTGCCCCCTTCATCGACAAGAAAGCCCCCAAGCTTTTTTGCTCTATGTGTGACTCTAAAGCGAAAGCTATCTTGAATTTTTGAAAGATCGCAAAGAAAAGAAAAAATAGCCTCACTCTCCAAATCAAATAAAATAGAAAAAGGATCTTTTTCTACATTTTTTAGCGCCCCAAAAAATGCCTCATGCAAAAGATCTTCTTTAACTAAAAATTTTTCAAGCTCAGAGAATGGCATATTTATCTTCCTATTTTCTCACCTAGTGAATTACAATTAGTAAAAATACTAACACATTTAACATATACCTATGTTTATTTATTTATTTGATCAAAAAATCGAACTTCCAGAAGGAAGCACAGCGAAAGATTTGGCAGAAAAACTAAATCTCCGAGGACCTAATCAAGCATTAGCTGCAAACATTAATGGAAAAAATTGCGATCTTTTCCACTCTCTTCAAGAAGACGATAAAGTGATTCTTTGGAATTTTGAAGACAAAGAAGGAAAAGAAATTTTTTGGCACACTTCTGCCCATGTGCTAGCGCAAGCCATTCTTCGCCTTTTTCCTGAAGCAAAACCTACTATTGGACCTCCTATTGAGAATGGATTTTACTACGACTTTGCAAACCTCACCATTTCCGATAAAGATTTTGAAAGAATCGAAGAAGAGGTGCAAAAAGTATTAAATGAAAATCATAAGCCCAAGCACCACTTATTTAAAGATAAAGAAGAGGCGCTCACTCGATTTGCTTCTAATCCTTACAAGCGCGAGCTCATAGAGAGTTTTGATGGACCTGTGACTGAATACTCTCAAGGAGAGTTTTTTGATCTCTGTAGAGGCCCGCATCTTCCGGCTATTGGAAAAATCAAAGCCTTTAAAATTCTAAAAACTTCAGGCGCTTACTGGAGAGCTGATCAAACAAAAGAGATGCTCACGCGCATTTACGCCATCTCCTTTCCTGACAGAAAAGAACTGAAAGAATATTTGCATGTTCTTGAAGAAGCAAAAAAAAGAGACCATAAAATTTTAGGACCGAGACTTGGACTATTTTCTCTTATGGAAGAAGCTCCAGGAATGCCTTTTATTCATCCTAAAGGAATGCTCATCTGGAATCGTCTCATCGCTTTTTGGAGAGAGATGCATAGAGCTGCTTGCTATGAAGAAATTAAAACTCCGCAGCTCATGTCACAGCAACTTTGGGAACGCTCAGGGCACTGGTATCACTATAGAGAAAATATGTACTCCTTTGAAATTGAGGACAGACATTTTGCCATAAAGCCTATGAACTGCCCCGGATGTATGCTTTATTATAAAAGCAAAACACATAGCTATAGAGAGCTGCCTTTACGCATCTCAGAGCTTGGGCATGTGCATAGACACGAAGCGTCAGGCGCTTTAAACGGTCTTTTTAGAGTCAGAAGTTTTCATCAAGACGATGCGCATCTTTTTATGAAAGCCGACCAAATTAAAGAAGAAATCTTAAATGTGTTAAAGCTTGTAGAAAAAACATATTCCACATTTGGATTGCCTTATAGACTTGAGCTTTCTACGCGCCCAGAAAAAAGTATTGGTTCTGATGAAGATTGGGAAAATGCTACAAATGGGCTTAAAGGAGCTTTAGATGCATGGGGCGAGCCTTATAAAATTAATGAGGGCGATGGCGCTTTTTATGGTCCTAAAATTGACATTCATATTCGAGATGCTTTAGGAAGATCTTGGCAGTGTGGAACAATTCAACTTGATATGGCGCTTCCAGAAAAATTCGAACTAGAATATATGGATAGTGATGGGATACATAAACGCCCTGTGATGGTTCATCGAGCAATCTTTGGATCTGTAGAGCGTTTCTTTGGGATACTGATCGAACATTTTGTTGGCAGATTCCCTCTTTGGATAAGCCCATTGCAAGTGCGTGTTGTCACTGTTGCCGATAGGCATGCAGAATATGCGCATAAGCTAGCAAAAGAAATAAAAACAGCCGGCTTTATTTGCGATGTAGATGATACAAGTGAGTCTGTGAATAAAAAAATTCGCACAGCGCAACTTGAACAAATCAACTACATGCTAATGGCCGGCGATAAAGAAATTGAAAACAAAACGGCTACGCTGCGCACCCGCGATGGAGCAGTTCTTGGGGAGGTGGAGTTATCATCTTTTCTGCAGACATTAAAACAAGAGTTAAACGAGCGTTCTTTGACATCCTTCTTCAAGCAAGAGGCGGCGACATGAAAACCATTACTGTAAGTAGTTTTAAAGGAGGTACTGCTAAAACCTCCACTTCATTACATTTAGCAGCAGCACTAGCCAAGTACCACAAAAAAAAGGTACTGCTGATTGATTTTGATGCCCAAGCAAACCTTACAACAGGCCTTGGCTACGACCCTGATGCGCAAGATAGCTTGGCCTCTGTGCTCCAAGGAACTAAAAGTATTAAAGAAGTGATTGTGCCAACAGATATTCCTAATCTATCGCTTATTCCAGCAGACACATGGCTAGAAAGGGTAGAGGTTACAGGATCTTTAGCAGCAGATCGCTATTCCCATGAAAAGCTTAAAGAAGTCTTGCGCCCGCTAAAATACGATGTGGTGATTATCGATACGCCCCCCTCCCTTTGCTGGCTTACAGAATCGGCTTTAATAGCTTCTCAGTATTCTATTGTATGCGCAACCCCCGAATTTTATAGCGTAAAGGGCCTTATGCGCCTCTCCCAATTTATGGAAAGCATTTCTTCTAGACACCCTTTTACAGTGCTCGGAGTTGTCCTTTCTTTTTGGAATCCTAGAGGAAAAAGCAATCAAGCCTTTTTGGATGTGATTGAAACCACATTCCCTGGAAAACTCCTTGAAAATAAGGTAAGAAGAGATATTTCCGTTTCTGAGGCCTCCGTATTCGGTAAGCCCATCTTTGAAACGGCTCCAGCAGCAAGAGCCTCAGAAGATTATCTCTCTTTAACAAAAGAGCTTTTAAAGCGCCTGTAAAACAGTTTTACATTTGGGAAATAAGACATGTCTAAAGTGAACTCCTTTCTTACGAACCGCTTAAAACAAGCGGGCAATAAAATATCGAAAATGACAGGTCTTGCCGAGATGTCTACAGGAGGCAACCTTTCGAGTTTTTCAGGTGTTTTTCGCGTTACGCATTTAAGTGATAAAGAACACGAAGAACTTCTTAATATTCTGAGCGTCTTCGCAGATGCGCCTAAAAACCTAGAAGAAGATTTAAAAGCCCTTGTAGCTATCACCTCAGAAGTAAAAGCCATTAATAATCAGGCAGCTATTTTACACGGGGAAAGGATTAAAAGAGCTCAAGAGATTCTTAAAACTTATAAGGACGGAGCCTTTAGCTCTTGGCTTATGTCTACCTACGGGAACAGGCAAACTCCTTACAATTTTTTACAATATTATGAGCTTTACATAGCGCTTCCCCATATTCTTCATTCCAAGTTAGAACAGATGCCAAGGCAAGCTGTTTATGCTCTTGCAAGCAGACATGGAGAACTTGAGAAAAAAACCGAAATTGTTCAAAACTATCAAGGACAGCCCAAACACGAAGTGCTTTCTTTAATTAGAGAAGTGTTTCCTTTAGAAGAAAGTGACAAAAGAAAAAGTAACGCTGCAGAAAATGCCATCAATATTCTGATGCGTCTTTACGAGCAAATCCAAAAAAGCCACTTTAAAACTTCCTCCAAACAAAAAGGCATTCTCCAGGGCATTCTTAAAGACATTCAACAAATCATAAACAAATGAAAGAAACCCTTTACGAGTCTCCTTTTTCCTCTCGCTATGCAAGTAAAGAGATGTCTCATTTATTTTCCGCCGAGTATAAATTCCTCACCTGGCGAAAGCTTTGGGTAGCTCTTGCCAAAGGGCAAAAGGCACTTGGTCTAAATATTAGCGATGAGCAAATCGCCTCTCTTGAAAAACAAATTGCCAACATCGATTTTGAGGCAGCGAAAGAACACGAAAAAAACCTGCGCCACGATGTCATGGCCCATGTTCATGCCTTTGGAGATAGCGCCCCTCTTGCTAAAGGAATCATCCACTTGGGAGCTACTTCTGCTTTTGTAACCGATAATACCGATCTCATTGTCATGAAAAATGCGCTGAGCCTTCTTCAAGCCAAAACCATTCAAGTCCTCAAACAGTTAGCTGATTTCTCTTTAAAGTATAAAGACCTAGCCTGTCTAAGCTATACCCATTTTCAAGCAGCGCAGCCTACAACAGTAGGAAAAAGGGGCGCTCTTTGGCTTCAAGATTTTCTCCTAGATGCTAAAGATATCGAGGAAGGAAGTAAAAAAATCCGCTTTTTAGGCCTAAAGGGAGCTACAGGCACCCAAGCATCCTTTCTTAACCTATTTGATGGAGACAGCCAAAAAGTCAAAGAGCTAGAGAATTTTGTAGCGAAAAAGATGGGATTTTCCGCCTTCTTTCTTATCTCCTCTCAAACCTACACACGCAAACAAGATGTCCAGATTTTATCCCTATTAAATGGACTAGCTGTCAGCAGCCATAAATTTGGCTCAGACCTAAGACTGCTTGCCCACCTAAAAGAACTAGAAGAGCCCTTTAATACAAAGCAAGTGGGATCATCGGCCATGCCTTATAAGCGGAACCCCGTACGGGCAGAGCGTATTTGCGGCCTTGCCAGATTCCTCATCTCCCTTTGCGAAAACCCCTCTTATACGGCAGCTACGCAGTGGCTAGAAAGGACTCTTGATGACTCCTCTAATAGAAGACTCACCCTTCCAGAAGCTTTCCTTTGCGCAGATAGCATCCTCAATCTTCTCATCGATGTCACCTCTCACATGATCGTTTATCCCAAAATGATTGAGCGCCACCTAAAAGAAGAACTTCCCTTTATGGCTACAGAAAATATCTTGATGGAAGCTGTAAAACAAGGAAAAGATAGGCAAGCCATTCATGAACGCCTCCGTCTTTTAACCCAAGAAGAAAGCTGTCTCATGAAAGAAGAAGGTAAAGGCTCAACCCTTCTTGAGAAGCTTGCTAACGACCCCTTAATTGGCTTAGGCAAAGAAAAAATTGAACGCCTTGCAAAAGCAGAAAACTTCACAGGCAGATCTGAGGCTCAAGTTCTCGAATTCCTAAAAGAAGAGCTCACCCCCTTCCTACAGAAACACAAAGACCTAAAGCCCCCCATCCACCCCATAGAACTCTAAAGCTTCTTTTATAAGCTTTTTAGTCGCATCTCTTGGTTCTAAAAGAGGAAGCCTCATCTTAGAAGAGCATTTTCCCATAAGACTTAAGGCGTATTTTACACATTGAGGATTAGTTTCAATGACAAGGGCATTACAAAGAGGGGTGTACTTATCAGATATGTGCTTGGCTTTTTCGATATCCCCTCTAGCAAATGCATCCACAAGTTCCTTCCATAGGGAAGGAATCACATTCGCCACAATAGAGCAAACGCCTGAGCCTCCCCCTAAAAGGAGTGAAAGCGTAAGCGTATCATCTCCCGAAAGAATCGGTTTAGAAGTCATGCCGCAAAGATTAATAGCTAAATCCACATCTCCTGATGCTTCCTTTATAGCTACGACATGGGGAATTTTGGCTATTAAGCCAAGCGTCTCTAAAGAAAGATGCACTCCAGTGCGCCCCGGATGGTGATAAGCAATTAAGGGTAGATTCGCCTTAGCCACCTCTTCAAAATGCCTAACACATCCCTCTTCCGTAGGCTTGTTATAATAAGGAACAATAATCAAGGCCCCATCCACACCTAAAGCCTTAGCTTCTATTGTGCGCTCATAAGAAAGTTTGGTTGCATTGCATCCTGTGCCTGCAATTACAGGAATTTTTCCCTTCCCTCTTTTTAGAACCGTTTCTATAACAAGACGCCTTTCCTCATTAGTCAGCGTTGAAGCCTCTCCTGTAGTGCCCAAACATATTAAACCATCAGTTCGAGCTTCAACATGAAAGTCCACCAAAGCCTCTAAAGCTTCTACATCAATCTCATCATTTTCGGTAAAGGGAGTAACAAGCGCAACAATCGAACCTTTGAACATCTTTTTCTCCTGTTTCCAAAAAGCTTATAAAAGATACCGAACTCTATCGCTTCCGCCTTCAACAACCTCAAAAACGGCATAAAGAGGAATAGACACAATCTTATCAAACTCACTTCTTTCTGAAATGGAGAGTTTTACACCATAAGGACTTTTGAGGTGAGAGGAAAGAAAAGAATGTAGGCTTTTTAAAGTTGAACCTTTCCCCGCCTTAACTTCAATAGGAATTACCTCTGTTTTCATATTCGTTAAATAATCAACTTCTGCTTCACTCCCTCGCGATTCTCGGTGCCAGTAATAAAGGGAATTCCTCATACTAGGGGATGAATAAGCCATCATTTCTTGACCAACAAAGCTTTCAACTAATTCGCCCTGATTAATAAATTCTACCTCAGGATTTAAAAACCAGCCCTTCGAATCCAACCCTAATAATTGCTGGGTCATAGCGATATCAAATAAAATCACCTTATATCGCTCTAAGTCTACCTGCGCGCCCAAAGGAATCCCTTGACCGGAGGTATGATAAACCATATGAATAATATGTGCCTTTTCCATTAATTCAAGACAAGGAGCTAACTCCCTTTTTCGATACTCTCCGATTCCTTGGAATTTGAATTTTTTTCCTATGCGTAGAGGAATATGTTGCAGAAGCAAGTTTAAATATTTTAACTGACTTTTTTTCGCATATTTTTCAAAGTCTTGCCTATAAGCATTAATTATTGTCTCTAATTTTTCCTTAACTTCTAATGAACGCCCATTAGAAACCCAATTAGCAACAACTTCAGGAAAGCCTCCAATAGCAAAATACTCAGAAAGAAGATTTATCGCTCTATCGTGAATAACCTTTGAAAAAACAGTCTTATTACAAATGGCTTCTAAAAGCAGCCCCTGCCCCTTAGCAACCAAAAACTCAGCAAAACTCAAGGGATACACAGTCAAAGTTTGAACCCTACCTACGGGAAGGCCTACTTGCTCAATAGCAAATTCAAGCAAAGACCCCGCTCCTATAACATGAAGTTCGGGCATTTCCTCGTAGAAATAACGCAAAGCTAAAATAGCTTCAGGACAAACCTGAACCTCATCAAGAAATAGAAGCGTTTTACCTGGATGAATAGGAAGCCCTCTATCAACAGAAAGCTCTTGAATAATCCTTTTAGGATCAAGGTTCTTCTTAAAAACCAGATGCAGCTCTGGACGCTTCTCTAAATTGATTTCATGAAAATCATCGTAAGTCCTGCCTAATTGCCTTACAGCGAAAGTTTTCCCTACCTGCCTAGCTCCTCTTAAAACAAGAGATTTGCGCATGGACGACTGTTTCCAATCCTTAAGTTCTTGATCTATAAGTCTTTTCATAAATTTTGGTTGTTTTTCAAACACAGTATCGTTCAATTTTGGCGAAAAATCAAGGTATTTCTTCTTTGAATTTGGTTATTTTTCAGACTTAGACTAAATAAGTTCTTGGAAAAACCTGTTCCAATCTTTGGCTAAAGGGAGGAAATTTCTTAAGGCCTCTCTAAAAGAGAGGTATTTAGAATTAGAGGGTACATCATAGATTAAAATCACAGAAGAAGAGTCGTTATCAAGCTTTAAATAAGGGCCCTTGTCTTCCCATTTAAGTCCGTATCTAGAAGAGAGGCAATCGTACACCTCTTTAGGGATTCCTGCATTTAAGCCAAAAATTCTGCACGAAATACGCCACATATTTTTACTTAGCACTTCAACAAAAATTAAGTGATCTTCAATAATCACTGACCCTTTGCAATGACTTGTGAGTTCTGCAAGAATTTTTAAAAACTCTCTATAATACATAAAAACCTTCTGTTCCCCATAATTATAGGGCATAAGTATTTATATTTTATAAAGTTAGGTAAATTAATTATTTTAATCCTTATCAAAAAAATTTTAATGCATGATTTTCGCTAAGGTTTTAAGGAATGGGCGGCAAGGAAATGATAAGAATGATATTTTTTTCTTCATCATTCATATCATTATATCATTTATATCGCTGCTTTTGTCGCTCGGCGGAGGCATTCATGGTCTCATCTGGATAAAAATCTGAAGGTGTATTAGAGTTCTTGCGTAACTCACTTAACCTTTTGAGGATTTATGCTTTATTTTTTTTGCCTCTCTTTATTTTTCTGCCTTCCTATTATTCATGTCTCAGCAAATCGTCCTGAAATCTATCTCAAAGATAAAATTTTTAAACAAGATAAGCGCTATGACACCTTCATCTACGCTCTAAATCTTATAAAAAAAAAGGGCGCTAAAGACAATGGTAGAAACAGGAACTTCAAGAAATGGAGATTTAAACTGCGAAGGAGACGGCTGCTCGACTCTCATTTTTGGCAATTACGCAAGAAATAACGGAAATACATTTTATTCCGTAGATATCGATAAAGAAGCTCTTGCCAATGCAAAAAAAGCGCTTAGAGAAGCTGAGCCATTTGTTTATTTAGTAGAGCATGATTCCATTGAATTTTTACAAAACTTTCCTACAACGATCGACTTTTTATACTTGGATAGCTTCGATTTTGAAATTGATAATCCTACCCCTTCTCAAGAACACCATCTAAAAGAAATCATCGCAGCCTATCCTCATCTAGGAACTCATAGCGTAGTCATGATTGACGATTGCGATCTTCCCCACGGAGGAAAAGGAACTTTAGCGATTGAATTTTTAGTAAATCGTGGATGGAAAATTCTTAAAAAAGGATACCAAGTCATTCTTTCGCAAGAATAACTCTATTAGACTTCTTTCGAAACTCTATTTGAGGAAGTCTCCCCAGTCAGCTTTCCTAGCCTGGGTGTAGGCTTCCTTATCTTTCTTGGTCACCGTCCTTGTTAAAAGGCCCTCATCTGTGCAAAGGGTCAGCAAAATGTGTCCCGGGTTCTTTAACGGATGCCTAAGAATTCTTTCCCCCTTTTCTAAAGCAATGGGTCCCTTAGAAACGGCAATATAAGAAAATTTCTCATCTTCATAACCTAAAGAAGCCTCTTTTACATACCTGTGTTTTGAGGATCTTTCAAGCCTTGCTGAAAAATGGCACCAATCGCTTCCTTCCATAGGACATTTTTTTCCATGAGGACAAGGAGCTACCACATGAGCCCCCTTTGAAAGAAGCATCTCTCTAAGCCTTCTGATTCTCTCAAAACCAAGAGGAGTGCCAGGCTCTATAATCACAAGAAACTTGCCTGTTTTTTGCCAAAGCTTATCTAAAATTACAGGCCAAAAAGAAGAGGGCACTTCTCCTATAGCATAAGACATTAATACGAGATCTGCTTCTTCAATAACAAAGTCTTTTGTTAAATCCACTTCCTTCCAAAAAGCAGGGACAGGGTGCTCCGCCTTTTCTATAAGTAATTTGCCAAGCTCTATAAGCTCCTTATCCTTTTCATAAAGGGTAAACTTATTCACCCCTCCAAAAATACATAAAGAAGCCCAAGTCGCAGTTCCAGGGCCTGCGCCCACATCAGCAACACTTTCTATATCTACCGAAGGAAGAGTTTCAAGAGCTTTATAAACAGCTGCAAAGGTTGCAGGAAACCTGCTCGCTAAATAAGCAAGTTTATGCCCTCTTTGCCCCATATAATCTTTTTTCACCCCTTCTCTATAGCGAAAGGTAAGATCTTTTGAAAAAGAAGACAGCTCTTTTAAGCTTATATCTTCTGTAATTTCATCAATAGCAATCTGTAAGAATTCAGGAATTTTCATAAAAGGTATTATGCCATAAACCTAATAAAACCCTGTTGTAAAATAATTATTATATTCTTATGGTGAGCTTAAAGAGAGGAAACCACATGAAAGTAGGCGCATTAAAAAGGAATTTTTGTGAAAGCCTCGCTGAAATAGAGCTTAAAGAAGCAGCTCCTCAACCTTGCATCTCCCTCCACGAAAATCCCTTACCCAAGCAAAAAAAGAGAAGAAGGCTAAAGAAGCTCCCAGTTAATGATAGGTTTTCCCCATTTCTTTAATTGTTCATTAATCTTAGAAAAATGCCCGCACCCAAGAAATCCCCGATGCGCAGATAGAGGGGAGGGATGAGGCCCAAATAAAACAAGATGCGGCGTATTTTTTCGACTCATTAGATGATCATATTTTTCTTTTGCAGAAGCTCCCCACAAGACAAAAATAAGAGGATCGTCTCTCTCATTTAGTTTTGCCATGACAGCATCGGTAAATCTTTCCCATCCTCGCCCATAATGCGATTTAGGTTCATTAGCTCTAACAGTAAGCGTGGCATTAAGCAAAAGCACTCCTTGATCCGCCCAAGAAGTTAAATCCCCACTTGCCGGGTCCCTTAACCCAACATCGCGCTTAAGCTCCTTAAAGATATTCCTTAAGGAAGGAGGGAAGGGAATTCCGAAAGGAACGCTAAAACTTAACCCATGCGCTTGATGAGGGCCATGGTAAGGATCTTGCCCCATAATCACCACCTTTACAGCACTAAAAGGTGTATGCTTAAACGCATTAAACACTAAATCCTCGGGAGG
>JABDCQ010000018.1 GCA_013288075.1 Chlamydiota bacterium
TACTCTTCCGGGCTTCTAGGGTTCTTTACTTACTCAGGAATTAGTATTCCCAACGTAGAGATATAGTCACACCTTGTGTAGAAAGATCACCGGCTTCTCTCACATAAGTTGTGTAGTTGTCTGTGTTGATACCACTTGTTAACGTTGTGTTAACAGTAGACACTCTCTTAAGTTGCTCTTGGTTGAAGAACATGTGGTGTTCCCATCCTGCAGATAGAAGCAAGCGAGAAGCTGTGCACCAGCAAGACATATCTGGGCACCAGCGGATTCCTAAAGCTAAATCTGTGATTGCTTTAGAATCGTTGAAGCTATCTGTTGTGCTAAGAATAACTGTATCTGCTGCTAAGAAAAGATCGTCTCCAACTGTTTCTTGTTGAGAAATGTTGTAGCGTCCATAAAGGATAGAGATCGCTGCATCACCAAAGAAGCAGAATCCACAACCTACATTCCACTCTGTATCAAGACCTGTGCGTACACCGATCCCTTTGAAGTCGTTTTTCATTTCGATATCATCCAAAGTGCCAGTGAATGCAGTTGTTACAGCTGCGCCTGTTAATCCAGCATATTGTATATCAAAGTTTTGCTTAATCCAACCACCTCTAAGGCCAACGTGTGGTCTTACAGCAAGGTGTCTTCCTGCAAAAAATTCTCTTCCTAATTCTAAGTCGATTAAGTCGAGTTTTAATTTCCAATGAGAATCAAGGCTAGTAGCTGTTAAGTTTCCATCGCCAGCAAGAGTACCTAGAACAACTTCAGCAGCACTCCAAGTAGGGAATAGTGTTTGTGAAGGTGTATTACTTGTTGAAGTCACAACGTCTTTGCTTGCATTTCCAGTGAAATGTGTCCAAGCTGCATAAACATCCCAGCAATCGTGATCAAAGATGTAACCAACCCCAAGTCTAACGCCCGCATCCCACTTAAATTTCATGTGTTGATAAGAAGCATTAGTAAATTGGCTAGCATAAGATGGATGACCTGTAGCATTAGAATTTAACACTCCAACTTCTAGATCGTCTGTGTGTGCTTGCCAAACGAGGAGTTCGATGTCAATAATTGCACCGTTTTGAACTTCTCTTTGTCCACATGAGTTAACAATTACTGGTCTTGCACAAGGAGCAATTCCTTCTGGAAAACAAATTTTTACAGCTGGCGCTGGGCAGCATTTCTCTGGGCAGCAGCCTTGTGGTTCTGGACAATTACCTTTAGAATTGTCTTGGTTGGTATCTGCGCTTAGAAAGCTAGCGCAAGCAATAAGTGTAGCCGTTAAAGCTGGTAGCACTTTTCTCATTTTGAAATCCATGTTAATCCCCCTAGGGTTGGACTAAAAATTTATAGTTTTGTTGTTAAGTAAACGAACCGACACCCTAACATCTAAAGCGACGATTATTAAGGCTAATTTAATTTTTAGTAATATTTCAGGCAACAAAAATTTATTTTGTCTATGAAAACCAGATTTTTTCTTTCATAAAAAAGAGATTTTGGGACCTTTCAAAACAATAAAATCACAAAAAAACACCCAAAATAAGGCCTGGAGAAAAAATTTCCAGGCCCTTATCTTAGTCAAAACTTAGGAGTTTTATGCGCTTTATCACTTTATTTCTCTTTATTTTGAGCTCTTCACTAAGGGCTGATGTGCATCCGCTATTAGATCATTTTCATGTCTGCACAGTGGCAACTTACAACCACCCCCATCTTGAAAAACTTAAAACCTCTTGCAAAAAGCATAAAATCGAGCTTGAAGTGCTAGGAATGCATCAACCTTGGTATGGGAATGGAACAAAATTCGCCTACACTCTTGATTACCTAAATACTCTCAAGGACTATGAAATCGTCTTATTTGTCGATGCTTTTGACACCCTTATTGTTGCAGATAAGGCGGTGATTCTTGAAAAATTCTTAAATTCGAACTCTTTATTTACCATGTCTGTAGAGAAAAATTGCCATCCTTGCGAAGCTTATAAAGGGGTTTTTCCCCCGAGCCCCACCCCCTTCAGGTATCTCAATACAGGATCCTACATAGGCTACGTAGGCTATTTAAAAAGGTGGCTACAAGATTTAAGCCCTATTGATCTGCATCTTTGCGACCAGGGGCAAACAGTTGCTCACTATGCAAGAGATCTAAAAGCCAAAAAATTCTATACATTCGATTATTTTTGTGATCTGTTCCTTCCCTTATTAAAAGTTGAAGAAAACGAGCTTTCTATAGATCGAAAAAATAAAACCCTTTACTGTCTTACCACAAACTCTAGCCCCTCTGTCATCCACGCTAACGGCGGCTCTTTTACCCTTTGGAATAAAATTTATGAAAGGCTTATTCAGGAATAGACAAAATAACTCCGCCATTCTTTTGATGGGAGGAAGTGGAGTGCGCTTTAAAAGCGAGGTTCCTAAACAATTCCATCGGATTTCGGGCAAAAAAGTGTATTTGCATACCCTTGAGACCTTTATTAACTCCGGCTTTTTTGAAGAAATTGTCTTAGTTTGCCAAGAAGAGTGGATAGACGAAGTTAAAATGGATCTTAGAGCTTATCCAAATGCCCCGTTAAAAATCACCATTGGAGGAACTACAAGACAAGAATCCTCCTATCAAGGACTTTTGGCCTGCAAAAAAACCACAGAATATGTAGTGATCCACGATGCTGTAAGGCCGTTTGTTTCGGAAAGAATCCTCTTAGAAAATATCGAAAAAGCCGTTCTTTATAAGGCTGTAGACACATGCATCTCAACAGCTGACACTATTGTTCATTCAAAAGACGGAAACACCGTTCATGAAATTCCCAAACGCTCAGAATACCTAAGAGGCCAAACCCCTCAAAGTTTTCACTATCCTCTTATTCTTAAAGCCCACGCAGCCAATAGAGGGAAAAACACCTCAGATGACTGCTCTCTTGTTTTAGCCTTAAATGAACCCATTCACATTGTCATGGGAGATGAGCAAAATATTAAAATCACCACAGAACTCGATATTTTTATCGCCGAGCAGTTATTTCGTCTTTCCCCTTTTCAAGAAGCCCTTTCTTCTACAGAATGCCTAAAAGGGAAAAAATACATCATTGCAGGAGGCACTGGAGGAATTGGCAAGGAAGTAGCAGCCCTTTTAGAAAAAGAAGGAGCTACAGCCATTATTGCCTCTCGAACCGCTTCTGAATTTGGAGCTGATCTTAAAATTTCTACAAACGTGCAGACCATCTGCGAAAAAATTCACGCAAAACATGGAGAAGTAGATGGTCTTATTAACTGCATTGGACAATTTCAAGTAAAAGGTATTGAATCCTTATCATCCGCTGAAATTGAAGATCAAATAGCTACAAATCTCACCTGTCTTATTTTTTGCTGCCAGATGGCTAAAATCAAGGCAGAGGGGCATATCATCAACCTTTCTTCCTCTTCTTATTCTAAAGGCCGGAAAGAATACCCCATCTATTCTTCCACAAAAGCAGCCGTTGTGAACTTCACCCAAGCGCTTGCAGAAGAAAAAAAGAGCATGAAAATTAATGTCATAGTCCCTCAAAGGACCAATACTAAACTAAGAGCCCAGCAATACCCTAATGAATCCCCAGAGGAGCTGCTTGACCCCAAAGACGTCGCAAGAGCCATCCTCAACCTCTTAAAATCTAACATCACCGGCACCATTAGGCAAGTCCGCCTAAACCACAAAGAAAAACAATAAAGAGATTTTTTTCGGTTCTTGGGAAGAATTGGGGACCAGTTTTTATGAAGAAAGGAATTAGACAATCTTTCTTCTCTCTGTGTGCTCTGTGATCTCTGTGGTAAAAAGTATGCTAACACCTTAGATGCAACGTTCTAAAATAAATTTTTACCACAGAGATCACAGAGCACACAGAGAGAAGAGGGAAAGAGAAAAACCCTCAAGGTTGCATTAAAGAGCCGTCTTAAGCTACGATCACAAAAAAAGGAGTTCTCTTATGTCTATAAAGCCTCTTGTTCTGATTACTGGTGCATCTTCTGGAATTGGCGCCGCATGCGCTGCCCGGTTTGGGAAAGAGGGGTTCCGTTTAGCTCTTCTTGCTAGAAGAGCAAACCTTTTAGAAGAGCTCCAAAAGGAGCTGGGGAAAAATACGTTTATCTATCCTATAGATCTTTGTGATGAAAAAGCTGTTTTAGACACTTTTAAAGGCATTGAGAAAGATATCGGGCCTATTGAAGTTCTCATTAATAATGCAGGAGGTGCTTTTGGAACAGAAACAGCGGATGAGGCCAATCCCGAAGACTGGAAAAAATGCATCGACATCAATATTAATGGGCTTCTTTATGCAACAAGAGCAGCCTTGCCCTTTATGGTAGAAAGGAAACGGGGGCATATCATTAATTTAGGATCTATTGCAGGCTCCCATCCTTATAAAGGAGGGAATGTTTACGGAGGGACTAAAGCGTTTGTTCATCAGTTTTCTCTAAATCTGCGCGAAGACCTCATGGGAAAAAATATCCGCGTAAGCTGCATTGAACCGGGACTCGTTGGAGGCACAGAATTTTCTCTTACACGCTTTAGAGGAGATGAAAACCGGGTAAAAGCTCTTTACGAAGGGGCAAATGCCCTCACAGCTCAAGATGTAGCAGAAACAATTTATTTCTGCTACAGCCTGCCTCCCCATGTAAATATCAACACCATAGAAATGATGCCTGTTACCCAAGGCGCAAACCCCTTAGCAGTCGTACGAAACACTTAATTTACAAAACTCCAGCTTCCTCTAAAAGCTGTTTAGTTCTGGGGATTCTTAAAGGGAGATCTATTTTCTCGGCGAGGATGTTATAAGCAAAGGTGTAGCAACGCCCCTCCTTTTCTATCCAACCTACAAACCAGCCAATCTCTTTATTGGGGCTGCCCCACCCTGTTTTTCCAAAGAGTTTCCATCCATTAAATTCTTCCATAAAAAGAATCTGTTTGGTCATTTCAATAGCGTGAGCAGAAATAGCAAGCTGCCCTAAAACAAGCTTTTGAAGAAAAAGAACTTGCTCTTGAGGGGAAATTTTTAAAGAAGAGCTTATCCAAGCTCTAGTAAGTCCATTATTTTTTCCTTCATCTCCTGTCATATCTTGATTGCCATAAAGCAAGTGGCTTAAGTACTGCTGAATTTTCTCTAACCCCAGTTTAGCTGTTAGTACCTGAGAATACCATATACAAGAAAGCTTCATCCAGCTTAGAGGAGTCTGATCTGCTTTCCAAGATTCTAGAAAATCTGAATACCCTTCTTGATAAGACCACGTAGGACTTTGTCCATCTTCTAAAACGCCTGAATCAAATCCCATAAGACTAAGAGGGATCTTAAAAGTAGAACAAGGAGAGACGCGCTCTTCAGCACCTATTCCTATTGTCTTACAAATTTTGCCTGTTAGCGCATCTAGTACAATGAAATTTTCCTCGGAGGAAAAAACGGGAGTGGACACAAAAAAGAAAATGAAAGATAAAAACACAGACTTGATCATAGAAATACCTTGGGTTACTTGGCAAAAATAGCAAGAACGCAAGATATTTTAAAACCTTAAAATGTAATATTTTATGCAACAACTCACGCCCTTTGTTATTTTGTTAAATGGAACTAGCAGCGCAGGAAAAAGCAGCATAGCCGTGCAAATTCAAAAGCTAACAAAAGATCCTATTTTGCATGTGGGATTTGATCTTTTTACTCTTATGCTGCCTCCAAGTTATCTCATTGATGGAGAACATGCCGATTTAGGATTTCGACTCACTCAAGAAAGCCCCTTTAAGACAATCATCAAAATGGGACCTATTGCAGAAAAACTTAATTACGCTAAGCATAGATCAATAAAAGCTATGCTTGATAATGGATTTAGCTTAATTCTTGATGAAATCCTCTTTCGCAAAAAAGACTTCGAAGATTACCTAGAGCTCTTTAAAGATTACCGCGTATTATTTGTTGGAGTCAAGCCTCCTCTTGAAGTTGCAGAGCAAAGAGAAAAAGCAAGAGGAGATAGAGTCATTGGCCTTGCTAGAGGTCTTTACGATCTAATCCACTTAGATAAAACCTATGATCTAACTATTGATTCTGCCAAAAACACCCCTGAAGAATCCGCAAAAATCATCCTCGAGTGTCTTAACACCCACCCTCAATCCAAAGCCTTTAAAGCCTTTTAAGGCCGTCAAAGTTGCGCAGGGCAAGAGAGCAGAGTTCTGCACCTATCCTCTAACACCATAGTCAAAAGCACTGGAAGCTAAGCGACAAAAAGAACGGTATGAATGATATAATGATATGAATGATGAAGAAGATGGTATAGAGGCTAGAACGTATTCGATCTCTAACGACCTAAAAAAATATCATTCTTATCATTGTATCATTCTTATCATTTCCTTGCCGCCAATTCCTTAAAACCTTAGCCAAAATCATGAGTTTTATCCAACTTTTGAAGTTTCTTGGGTATATACGGCTAGAACAGAAGGACTCAGGGTTAGGATGAATAGAAAGGCTGCGTATAGGAAACGCAGCACTCCAAAGGCGCTCTCGCGCAAAGAGTGAGAATGTTGTTGTGTAGAAAAAAATGAG
Organism: Chlamydiota bacterium; assembly: GCA_013288075.1. Lineage (GTDB taxonomy): Bacteria > Chlamydiota > Chlamydiia > Chlamydiales > Rhabdochlamydiaceae > JABDCQ01. The sequence continues at coordinate 6,522 of JABDCQ010000018.1, forward strand.
ACTTGATGGACTCGAACCATCGACTCCCTCATTAAAAGTGAGGTGCTCTACCAACTGAGCTAAAGTCTCATATAAGATGTATGACCCCAAGGGGATTCGAACCCCTGTTATCAGAATGAAAATCTGGTGTCCTAGGCCGAACTAGACGATGGGGCCAGATATAATGCTTCATAAAAACGGTGTTAGTTTAGCCAACCGCCCCTTTTTCTGCAAGCATTTTATACGGTCATGATTTCTTTTTCTTTTGTCGCAAAGAAGGAATCAACATCTTTACAGAATTGGTCTGTCAATTCTTGGATGATCTTCTCAGCTTTTTTCATGACGTCTTCTGCAATATCCCCATCGGCCTTCTGCTTACGCACTAGCTCGTTATTTTTTCTTCTTATATCACGAATAGCGATTTTTGCGTCTTCTGCTTTCTTTTTTCCCTGTTTAACAATTTCTTTGCGCATGCTCTCATCCATAGGAGGAATATTGATACGGATGGTGCTTCCTTCTACAATGGGCTGCAAATTTAAATTGGCACGCTCAATGCCCTTGGCAATAGGACCAACTGTTTGAGGATCAAACGGGGCGACCTGCAGCTGACGAGATTCCGGAGCTGAAACACTCGCAAGCTCCTTAAGGCGCATCTGGGAGCCATAAACCTCTACGACTACAGAATCTAGAACAGCTGGGTTAGCACGGTTAGAGCGGAGAGTTTTAAGTTCACCCTTAAAATGGTCTAGAGCTGCTTGCATTTGCTTTTTTGTTTGATCGGTTGCGTTCATAAGATTATTCCCTGTTAACAATGGTTCCAATACTTTCGCCTAAGACAGCTTTTAATAAACTTCCCGGCTCAAATAAATTAAATACTACAACGGGGATTTTATTTTCACGACAAAGAGCAATTGCCGTAGCATCCATAACTTTTAAATCTTTTGTTAAAACTTCTGAATAAGTGAGAACATCGTATTTGATGGCGGATTTGTGTAAAATGGGATCTTTGTCATAAATGCCATCGACTTTAGTAGCTTTTAAAAGAACGCCGGCACCTATTTCGCTTGCTCTAAGAGCTGCTGCCGTGTCTGTTGTGAAATAAGGACTGCCTGTGCCCCCGACAAAAATAACAATGTATTTTTCTTCTAGGTAGCGCATAGCGCGGTTCCATGCATAGGTTTCTACCATGGAACCGCAAGTGAAAGCACTGAGAACGACGCTTTTGCAGCCAAGACGCGTAAGAGTCTGCTGCAGAATAAGGCCGTTAATTGTTGTAGCAAGCATGCCGATTTGATCTGCGGGGGTCCTAGCAAAGCCAAAGGCTTCTGCCATATTGCCGCGGAAGATGTTTCCCCCTCCCACAACAATGCCCATTTCGACACCTTTATCGGCAACTTCCTTTATGGATAAAGCAATCTCTTCACATGTTTTTTGCTCAAGGCCAAATTTTTGCTCTCCCATTAAAGCCTCACCAGAGAGCTTTAAAAGAATGCGTTTAAATGCAGGCTGCTTGTGCGTCATGAGAAAAACCCCTTATCCACCAATTTTCCAGCGCACAAATGAACGAATGGCAATTGTCTTACCAAGTCTTTTGCTCTCTTTTTCTAAAAGCTGAGCAATACTTAAAGAATTATCTTTAATGTATTTTTGGCCAAGTAAACAGACTTGATCAGAAAAAGCCTTCAGTTTGCCTTCTACAATTTTTTCAATCATAGCTTCTGGCTTACCTTGAACTTGACTTTTTGCAATGTCTGCTTCTCTAGCTCTTACTTCAGCTGGAATTTCTTCCGGAGATAAAAATTCTGGAGCTTCAGCAGCAACATGCATCGCAATGTCTCTTGCTAAAGCTTCATTTCCATTGCCGCCTGTAAGCTCTACAATCACAGCAATTTTACCACCCATATGAGAGTAAAGACCATAAGAAACATCAGCCGATTTGTTAAAAAGAACAAATCGTTTTACTTGAATGTTTTCTCCTAAGCTTTGAACAAGCTCAGAGCGGCACTCATCAACGCTCATTTTACCTGCCATAGAATGCTTTAAAAAAGCTTCTAAATTAGCTGGCTTAGAAGTTGCAACTTCAAGGCTAACGTCTTTTACAAACTGTTTAAAGCGCTCATTTTGCGTAACGAAATCAGTTTCAGCATTGACTTCAACAAGAGCTACGGCATTTGGAGATTCTGCAGATCCAATAATCCCTTCTTTCGTCTCTCTTCCTTCTTTCTTTACAGCTGAAGCCATCCCAGATTTACGTAAAATATCAATAGCAGCTTCCATGTCGCCGTTTGCTTGATCTAGCGCTTCTTTACATTTAGACATGCCTACGCCTGTTCTTTCGCGTAGTTCTTTTACCATTTCTGCTGTAACCTTACTCATCATCGCCCTCTTCATCTGACTTTTCTTCTTTATCGCCTTTAGCAATACCCACGCTGAGTGATCCTTTTTTCTCTGTAATAGCAGAGGTAAGTTCTTGAAGGATAAGCTTAATGCTCTTTAAAGAGTCGTCGTTACAAGCAATTACGTGATCGATAGGATCTGGATCGCAGTTTGTATCTACAAGAGCTAAAACAGGAATCCCCAGTTTTCTAGCTTCTGCAACAGCGATGTGTTCTCTACTAGGATCGACAACAACAACAAGCCCAGGAGGCTTTCTCATTGAACGGATCCCTGAAAGGTTACGATCTAATTTTTCTTGTTCTTTTCCAAGTTGAGAAAGTTCTTTTTTCGTAAGACCATCTCCACCAGCAGATACTTTCTTTTCAATGCGCTCTAATGTCTTTACAGACTGGCGAATTGTTTGAAGATTAGTAAGCATTCCCCCAAGCCAACGCTCGCAAACATAGAATTCGCCGCACGCTTCTGCGCACTCACGAACAACAATTTTTGCTTGCTTTTTTGTTCCAACGAACAAAATGGATTTTCTTTTAGCGGTAACTTGCTTTACAACCTTCACACCATTTCTGATTTGCTGCATTGTTTTAGCTAGGTCAATGATGTAAATACCATTGCGTTCTTCAAAAATGAAACGTTTCATTTTTGGATTCCAGCGGTGTTTTTGGTGTCCAAAATGCGCACCACTTTCTAACAGATCTTTTACTGTTACTTGGAGTTCTTCTTGTTGTGTTGCCAAGCCTTGTCCCTTTATTTTCGACGACGGCATCTCTCCCTAATTGGAAAGATTTCGGTCTTGGTTAATAATGTTAATAAAAAAAATAAAACATGCGAGAGTGAGAAAAGCGCCTGGTCAGAATCGAACTGACGCGAGTAGCTTGGAAGGCTACTGTTCTACCATTGAACTACAGGCGCACTATTGTGCTTCAGAATACCAACTGTTTTACACAATCCTTCCTTTTTTTCCAACAAAAATTCATAATCCAAGAAAGATTCATCAGTTTCGGAAATATGACAAGTTATAACCTTCAGGATAAAGTGGGACGCGTCCTCCATATTATCTTGCTAACACTTATTTTAATTTTCATCCGCGTATGGTACTTAACCGTAGTCCAAAAAGATGAGTATTTTGAGCAGTCTAAAAAGCCTCAGAGAAGGATTACGCTTGAGCACGTAGAAAGAGCTACCATCCGCGACCGCTTTAACATGCCTTTGGCTATCAATAAAATTCAGTACAATATAGCTGTTTGTTACGCCCAAATAAGAGAAATCCCTAGTTCCACCTGGGGAAAAGACGAATCAGGAAAAAAAGTACGTATTCCCACCCGCGCAAACTATATTTCTACACTGGGAGAGCTTTTAGCCAATATTCTTCACATGAATCCTCAAGAAATTGAAGATACTATACATGGAAAAGCGTCTTTATTTCCCCATACTCCCTTTGTTATTAAGGAAGATATTTCAGAAAAGCAATATTACCAACTCAAAATGCTCGAAAAAAGTTACCCAGGCATTCAAACCATAAAGGGCTCAAAAAGAGTTTACCCTCAAGGGAAAATTGCTTCGGATGTGATTGGTTTTTTAGGAACAATTAATCAAAGAGAATATGGAAATATCGCTAAAGAGCTAAGAGAGCTTCAAAAATATATTGCCGATAGAGAATCGGGCCTCTCTCCTTTTTTACCCAAAGGCTTTTCAAACCCCCTGGAAGTGAGAGAGCGCCTTAAATTTCTTTCAGAAAAAGCCTATACCATTTGTGACCATGTAGGAAAAATGGGTACAGAAGGCGCTTTTGATGAAGAACTTAGAGGATGTTACGGCAAAAAAATCTATGAAATAGATACCAAAGGAAATTTTTTAAGGGAGCTTCCTGGATCTAAGGAAGGATCGGCTGGAAGACGTATTATTCTAACCATTTCCTCTGAGCTCCAAGAATATGCAGAAGCTCTTTTAGCACAAAATGAATGCGCGCCTAAAAAAGGAAGTTTACCTCTAAGCTCTGCATGGATTAAAGGAGGCGCTATTGTAGCCCTTGTTCCTCAAACAGGAGAAGTATTAACCCTAGCTTCTTACCCTCGCTTTGACCCAAACGACTTTATACCCACCTTCGACCCCGCACAAAAAAAAGAGCAGCTCTATAGAAGATTAAAATGGGTAGAAAACGAGGCGCATATTAAAGAAATTTGGGACGGAATCCATCCTCTCGAAAAAGAATGCTACTCTTTTGCGAGTAAATCTTTTTATGAAGAATCGGTTCCTCTTACTTGGGAGCGTTATCTAGAAGCTGCCTTATCTCCTAAAAGCCAGCTATTAACAGTCATTCAAAAAGTTCCGACTATAAAAACGGCCTACGATATCCAGAGATGCTTAAATACATTACTTGAATACTCTAGCCAATCAGACATGCGCGCCCTACTTGGAGCTCTTTATAGCGAAAATACTTATAAACCTTTTCGCTTGCCCGTCCCTAAGGAAACAAAAAAAGAGATTCAAGAAAATCTTAAAAAAATGGGAGATAGGCTCATTGGATATAGGAATTTTTTAGACCCCTTTTTCAAATCCATTACGCACCAAGATGACCAGCTTCTTTTGGTCGATCTATGCCGGATGATGGTCAAAATAGAGGATTTTTCCCCTGAATTATTAGAAGTTGTCGGGCAAGAAACTCTATCTTTTTATAAAGAGCTCACCTCTGCATCTACTTGGGTCCAATCAAAAGTGAAACAAGAAGTGCAAAAGCAGTTCCACAAAACAACCTTTGCCGCCTGGAGACAAGAACACTTTAAAGACCACCTAAAAGAGAAAAGGGCCGAGGAAAAACTAAAAAAAAGATATGCCAAGCCCTATACTGAATACCTAGAAAACATCGAAAAAGAACTATTTAAAGAGTTTTGGCAAAAAGAAAGACTCTCTCTTATAGAAAATCTTTTAACTAGTTCAAACCCTACTCTTCTTGATAAAGAACCAAAGTTCATCCTTCTTAAAGAATCTCTAGCAAAACTTAAAAGTTCTTTAAGAAAGCCGTATTTAAACACCATGCGCTCTTTTGATGAACTTAAGCGTCCTCTTTTAGGAAAGTATAGATCGGTGCGCTCAGCTTCAGGAAAACAGCTTGAGAAGCATCTAGCAGCAGCTTTCTACCCGATATCAGGATTCGGATATGGAAGGTCGCAAGCATTTAGACAATCCACTCCTCAAGGCTCTGTATTTAAACTTGTCACATCTTACGAAGCCTTAAAAGAGCAATATGATCTTTTAATAGAAAACAAAAAAACTCTAGAAGAGCTCAACCCTTTAACGCTTATCGATGATATTAAAGCTGAAGGAATTTCCTCAAAAGAAGGGCAATACTTGGGAAATTTTTTAAACGGGACAACCATTCGAAGAAAATATAAAGGAGGGGTTCTTCCTAGAAGTCACCCTTACATCGGGCAAATTGATATTGTAGGAGCGCTTGAACAGTCGAGTAACCTCTATTTTTCCATTCTTGCTTCCGACTATATCCAAGATCCTACCTATTTAGGAATGGCTGCGCGCCAAATGGGCTACGGAGAAAAAAGTGGCATTGAACTCCCCGGAGAAATTGCAGGGACTATTCCAAGCGATCTGTCGCATAACAGAACAGGGCTTTACTCCTTTTCTATTGGGCAGCACTCTCTTGTTGTAACACCTCTTCAGACAGCTGTTATGCTATCGACCATTGCAAATCACGGGAATGTGATAAAACCCAAAGTGGTTAAAGTGATTGCCGGTAAAGAAGAAGATAAAAACGATCTTTTCTCTATTAAAGACTATCCTTTAAAAGAAGATCTTTCCCTTATTGGGGTGGAATTTCCGCTTTTTTCTGAAGCTAAACCAAAAGAAGAGCGCCCTTCGGTGTGTTACACCCCCCTTGAAGTCAAAAGATCTCTTTTTTTTCCGGAACAAATCCGCGACCTTCTTCTTGAGGGGATGCAAAAAGTTGTCAGGGGAACAAGAGGAACAGGACGCGCTTCTATTTTAAAAGCCATTCCCGACTTGCCTTCATCCATTCGAGACTATATAGAGATCCAAAACCAAGTGGTTGCGAAAACAGGAACAGCCGAGATTCTTTATAAACATGCGATCGACCATGAGGTCCCCCCTGTTATAGAAAACCACGTTTGGTTTGCCGGCATCTCTTTCCATCCCCCTAAAGAGGGAGAAAAATGGGGAGAGCCTGAGCTTGTAGTCGTTGTCTACCTACGCTTTGGAAAAGCCGGTAAAGACTGCGCCCCCATCGCCTCCCAAATCATCAAAAAATGGCGCGAGCTCTGCGCAAAACACGGCTGCACCTCATCCTTCAAAGACGAATAAACAAAGAGGTAAATTTTTTTCTCTCTCTCTTCTCTTCCTCTGTGCGCTCTGTGATCTCTGTGGTAAAAAAAATGCAAGCTTGTTGCAACCATCAGTCTTGCATTTTTTTACCACAGAGATCACAGAGCGCACAGAGAAAGAAAGAAAAAAAGCGTAGAAAGATTGCTAATTTTGAGCGAATTAAACCCAAAACTCAGGTTATAACGAATTGACGGTAAGGTAACGATAAAATGATACAATGATAAGAATGGTATTTTTTTAGAGATTCGTATTCACTTCTGAAACATTCGAAATGTGACAATTTATTTTTCTTCATCATTCATATCATTATATCATTTATATCGTTTTTTTTTACTCAGCGAACGAGACGAAGATGAGGGAGTCTTCTTTGCCTTCTTGTTTTGCCCAGGAGGTGTACTCATGAAGTTCTTCTAGAGGTTCATCTGCTACCGCGATAATGAGTTTATCTGCGATTTTGGTGTGGGTAAGGGCTTCTGAAGAGAAGAGATGAGCGCTGCTCTCGATGATGATGAGGTCGTATTTTTCTTTAAAGCCAGATACGAGCTGAAGAAAATTTTCTTTTTCAAGAAGCTCTCTTCCATGCCTTGTAGCGCCTCCTGTAGGAACAAAATCATAGCCTCCTTTTTGCTTAATAGGGCAACTATCGACTTTTCCTTCCAAATAATGCCAAAGCCCGGGAATATGTTCTAAAGGAACTACCGCATCAAATACGCATTCTAATAACAGAACTTTTTCCCCTTTTAGGCTAATAAGCTCTGCCAAACTATGGGAAAAACTTGGGTGCTCTCCTCGGATAATAGAAACGCAGGCAGATTTCTTTGAGGTGGCGTAAGAGGAAATTGCACGGAGGGTCTCTAAATCAGAACAGCCCAGCTGTTTTAAGCCAGATTCTAAAGAAGAAGAAAATTTTCCGCCAAAAAGATGCATAGATTTTTTTAATCTCTCTTTAGTTAGAGGTAACCCTCTATATAATGTTCTAAATAGATAAAAGAGATAAAGAGAGCAAGAAATAAACAGAGCACATAAAATAGAATAAAGAAAAAGACCTGAAGATTTTGGCTTTTTAGAAGGTGTGGCCTTATCTAAAGGTTTGGATCCAATATGATAGAGGTGTTGATGCACATTTTTAGCTTCAATGAGGCTACTCATGCCTTGAAGCATATTTAAAGAGAGCTCTTTTTCAAACTCCAGTTTATTTTCTAAGAACCATTTCTCTGGAAGATCGCTCATCTTTTGATCGAGCTCTCTAAGTTTTTGCTCTACTAAATTTTTTTCGAGTTTTAAAAAATCTAAAGCCCCGTTCTGAAGAGAATGAATTTTACTTTCTAAAGCACGCGCCTGAACTTTATAAAGTTCAATCGATTGCTCTACACGATGTTGAAGCGATTTTTTTTGAACTTCTAAAGCTTCTTTAATCCGCTCTATTTCTTTAGGGCTTCTATTAGAGGTATCTGCCAGATGAGAAGAAAGCTCCACTGTTTTTTGAAGGAGTTGGATAAGGGGTTTATCTTCAAGAATGGCGCTTAAAGAACTTAGCTCAAAGTGCGGTGTTTGCATTTGCTCTTGAACGTGGATAAACTGCCTAATTTGAGCATGCACAGTAGATAATTCTTCCTGGGCATTTTGATAAAGCTCTTGAAGAGAACCCAAATTAATCAAAGGGATTTTACAGGAAGAATCTTTTATAAATTCTGCATTTTCTCTGCCAATTTTCTTTTTATAAGCAAGAGCACTCAAACTATTTTGAAGAATATTTGTAGAGCACATTTTGGATTCAAAAATAGCTCCATCAAGCGAAGGCTCTATTTTTTTAGCAAAGCTAGTGCTCTCTAAGCGCTTAAGCTCAAGCTCAATTTCAAAGAGTCTGCTTAAATATTCTTGTTTAGGAACAGATAAAATCTCAATTTCCTGCGCAAGTCCAATAAAGCCACTTTCCTTTAAATTGTTTTCTAAATAATGCTTATGTTCATGAAAAGTCTCTTCAAGAGAAAGGCTGAGCTCCTTTTGTCTTTTATTTAGGTAAGCAATTTGGGCAGATACAATTTCTTCATTTTCCTTTTTTAAAAAATCTTGATAGCTATTTGTTAGCTGGTTGATAAAGCGAGAAGCTAAGTGCCTATTTCTATCACTAAATGTAAGATGCAGTAAATGACCATCCATTTTTGCAGGCTTAATTTCGAGCCTCTTTTTCAGTGTTTGTGCAAGATCTGAAATAGGAGTAAAGGTTAAAGGATAAGCCTTGCCTATTTGAAGGTGCATGGGAGCTTTTTCTAAAATAAAAGACGCATTAGATAGTTCTATATTTTGATTAAGTCCGCTTTTAGCTAAGGCATGTTTTTTTTCTGTCAGCACCTCAAAAGTATCCTTAGATAAAAAAACAAGATACAGCTTTAAAGGATTTTCCCCTTCGAATACAACATCCTTAAAAAGAAAAGGGTCTTGATCAGAAAGAGAAAAACCTAATTCTGCCATCACATTTTCCCACACTCTTAATAAGCCCAAGGATAGAATATTTTTTTCCTTAATCTGCGCCTGAAGTCCCATTTTCTCAATGACAGAAAGTAAAAGTGCCTCTGAGTGTAAAATGCTTAATGTGAAATCTTCTCTTGAGGAAGCAAGGGCGCTTTTAATTAAATGTTTAACATCAAGTGACTCGGCTTCTTTATTAGGAGCGGATCTAAAAGAAGAGGTAGAAACATAAAGGGGTTCTTTAAAAAGAAAAAAAAGAAAAGTACAAAAAAATCCCCATAGGGCAACTTTTTTTAACATCTTTTTTTTAGAGAAAAAGATTCTTTTTAAATCTGATAGTTCAATGGATAATTCTTCAGGGTGATACATTGACGCCCACTCCTTTTAATCCTTTTAATACAAGATCTACCCCAATAAGAGTAGGAAGCACTTGATTGACAAAACGATTCCACTCTGCAATAGGAGTTGCTGCCACATACACAATATCTCCTGGAATTAAGAGAAGGCTATCGGAGGGAAGACGCATCATATGCTGCCAATGAAGGGTATAAATTTTAGGGTGCAGAATATTGCCTCGAATAATTTGAATGTAGGATTTGTCCCCTGAGTGAGCAATGCCTTTTGCTTCGCCAATAGCTTGTCTAAGCGACATAAACCCATCTGGAACATCAATCACTCTTTCTGAGCCAACTTCCCCAAGCACCATTAATGTAGAAGCTGAGGGCTCTGCAATATAAATTTTATCGCCGCCTCTCATCACGATGTTTTGGCTCATGTCTCCTTCCTTTACAAGTTTGTAAAGATCTACAGGGATCAAAGAGTCCTCTCGTACCACATAACTTTTAAAGAAATTTGCTGAAGGAGGCACTTTAGCAAGAGCTAAAATTTCGAAAAGACGCTTTTTCCCATCTACGGCAATGGTAGGTGTTTCTACAAGACCAATAAGCTCAACCTTTCTTTCAAGGCGATCTTTGTAAGATAAAAATACATCGACATCTTTAATTTGCGCGTTATACGTTTCGCGAATTTTTTGCTTGGCTTCTTCAAGCGATAACCCCGCTACACAGATGGGCTCAATATCTGGAAGAAATAAGGCTCCTCCTTCTACCTTAAACCCAATCTTTTCGCTAATCTCAGAAGTTGTGGAGCCAAGATCTGTCCTTGAAGGGTGGTAAAGCATCACATTTAGCACATCCGCTTCATAGATCACATCGGGAGAATCTTCTAAAAGATCGCAGCTAAGATCCTCTATGCACTTGCCCTCCATCTCCAAAATAGAGAACTTACCTTCCCGAATTTTATAAGAATCCATAACAAATTCATCCGCGCCTAAAATATCTTTTCCTCTGTAAGGAGGGTTAGTGCAGCTATAAAACGCTATAAGGAGGAGTAAAGAGAGAAATTTAAACATGATTTTCATTTAGGTATCTGTTATGATTAGTGCTAATACGTATACCCGAGTTAACTCAAAATTCGGTCGCTAGGCGGGTTCAAAGCACCGAAAATCGACGACCGCAGACTTCGCAAATGCCCCTGTATGGATACATACAGAGGCATTTGCGATCGTTGATTTTCGGCAGCTTTCAATCCCGCCTAGCGACCGAATTTTGAATTAACTCGGGTATAACTTAAAATACCCTTTAAAATCAAATGAATAATAAGAAAATTCTCATCACAGGAAGTGCCGGATTTATTGGATTTCACCTGGCTCTTTTTCTAAAAAGCCGAGGAGATTTTGTAATCGGCTGCGATAATTTTAATCCTTATTACGATCCCCTCTTAAAGAAAAAACGCGCAGCCCTTCTTTTGGAAAAAGGCATTTCTGTTATCGATGAAGATATTTGCAATACTTCTGCTATCGAAAAGCTAGTGACCGATCATCAAATCACACACATTGTCCATTTAGCTGCTCAAGCAGGCGTGCGCTATTCTGTGACCCACCCTGAAAAATATGTTCACTCGAATTTAGATGGATTTGTCCAAATCATGGAAGTGTGCAAAAAACACCCTCATGTAAAATGTGTCTTTGCCTCATCTTCTTCTGTATATGGACTAAATAAAAAAATTCCGTTTGCGGAGACAGATCCAACAGATGAACCTGCAAGTTTTTATGGCGCTACAAAAAAATGCAATGAGCTTATTGCTAAAAGCTACCACAACCTTTACGGAATCTCCCTTACGGGCCTCCGCTTTTTTACCGTTTACGGCCCTTGGGGACGTCCCGACATGGCCTACTTCTCTTTTACCAAAGCCATCTTGGAAGGAAAACCCCTTCCCGTATACGGAAATGGCAAACTAAAAAGAGATTTCACCTACATCGATGACATTGTTAAAGGAACAGCTGCCGCTATCGACTTAGAATCATCCTTTGAAATTTTCAATCTAGGGAACAATAAACCAGAAGAAGTACTAACTCTAATATCTTTCATCGAAGAAATTTTGGGCAAAAAAGCCACCCTCAACTTTTTACCCGGCCCCCCTGGCGAAGTAGAGGCAACCTACGCCGACATCACCAAAAGCCAAAAATTCCTCGGCTTCACCCCCAAAACCTCCCTCAAAGACGGCCTCACCCACTTCCTCACCTGGTACCAAAACAAAGAGAGGTAAATTTCTCTCTCTCTCTCTCTCTTTTCTTCCTCTGTGGTTTCTTGTCTCTGTGGTTTATCTTTGGCTAAACTGAGTAGGCAAACAACTTAGCCAAAGATAAACCACAGAGACAAGAAACCACAGAGGAAGAAAAGAGAGAAAGAGAGAGAAAAAAAATTAACTCTCTTTGTTTTAGTTGATATAGGGAGCGAGAGCTTTAGGGAGCGCTTCGATGATGTCTGAGGCGATTAGGCTGTAGGATGTGTGTTCTTTGGCGGCAAGCTCGCCTGCTAGGGCGTGGAAGTAGACTCCAAGAGAAGCTGCAGTAAAGGGATCGTGTCCGTGGGCAAGGAAGGCTGCGATGATGCCTGTGAGGACATCGCCTGAGCCTGCCGTTGCCATGCCGGGGGTTCCTCTTGGTATAATGAGAGGAGATGCTTTAGGATGTAAAATGCAGGTCGGCGAGCCTTTTAAAACTAAGGTGATGCTTTTTTCCTCTACAAATTTTTGTGCTGCATCAAGAAGTTCTAAGTGGTCTTTATACTTTTTACCGAGGAGTTTTTCCATTTCTCCATGATGAGGAGTAAGCACTGCATGAGAAGGGATTTTAAAAGAAGGATTTTGGGAAAGAAAGTAAAGAGCATCCGCATCGATCACTACAGGGACCTGAACATTGTTTAGAAAAAAGGAGGTTAAAGCTTCTGCTTCTTTTGTTCTTCCAAGGCCTGGTCCTATAAAAGCGGCTTTTGCACGCTTTAATTCGTTTAAGATTTTTTCTTGCGACTCCGCATCGATTTTTTCATGGATGATTTCAGGCACACCTGCCATATCCATCTCATTAAAATGAAAAAGGCGCACAATGCCTGCGCCTGCGCGCAAGGTGGAAAAAGACGAGAGAATAGCTGCTCCTGCCATGGAAGAAGAACCGGCGAGCGCTACTACATATCCTCTTTCATATTTATGCTGATCTCTTTTAGGCGGGGGAAAAAAAGCTTTTAGATTTTCTTCACTGATTAAATAGGCCTTTTGTTTAGCCTCTTCGATGGATTCCTTGGGAAGACCAAAATCTCCAAAAACAGGCTCGCCTGTATGGTTCCAACCTTCTTTAAAAAAAAGGCCTAGCTTAGCAAGCCCTAAATAAACAGTCTTGGTAGCATAAATAGCAACCGTTTCAACAGCGCCGGTTGTTCCATTGACTCCTGAAGGAATATCTATAGCAATAATGGGGAGTTTGGAGTTATTTGCTAAGTCAATAGCCTCTTTTAAAACCCCTTCCGCCTTTCCTTTAAATCCTGTGCCTACAAGACCATCTAAGATCACACCCTCTTTAACTTCTGCAGTTAAAGTACCGCCTGCTTGAATAAAGCGTTCATGTTGCATTTTAGAAAGAGGAGAGCAAGATTCTAAGGAAAAAAAAGGGAAAGCTGCAACAGAAAATCCTTTTTGCAAAAGGCAAACTCCAGCTGCATAAGCATCGCCTCCGTTATTGCCTTTTCCTACAAATAAAGTGATTTTCTGCTTGGGATAAAAAGTCTCTACAACACGGGCAACAGCTGCTCCTGCATTTTCCATAAAAGCCTGCTCTTTATTTGAGTTAAGCTTTTCAACGCGTGCCATCTCTTCTGCAAGAACAACTTTATGGCCAAGAAGTTTCATAAGTGTTCTTCTTTAATGGCTCTTTGTAAAAGAGCTCTTACTGCATCTTGGGGATTGAGATTTTCGTAAATAATGGAGTAAATAGCTTCTGTAATAGGCACTGCAATGTTTGCTTTTTGCCCTAATTGAAGCGCTGATACGCACGTATAAGCTCCTTCTACAACCATGCCAATTTTTTCTTTTGCTTCTTCAGAACTAAGCCCTTCTGCAAGCAGACGTCCAAACATGTAGTTGCGAGAAAGTTTAGAAAGGCACGTCACACAAAGGTCGCCCATTCCCGAAAGTCCATTTAATGTTTCAGGATTGCACTTTTTAGTCGTCGCAAGCTTTTTAATTTCGTGAAGGCCTCTTGTCATAAGAGCGGCTTTGGTATTATCTCCAAAACCAAGACCATCTGAAATACCGCAAGCAATGGCTATGATATTTTTCATAGCGCCGCCAAAGGCAACTCCATTGATATCTGCATTCGGATAAATTCTAAAAAGAGGCGTATTAAATGTATCGCACACTTTTAGCATCAAATCCGGATCGTAAGAAGAGCAGACAATAGAGGTAGGAAGTTTATGAATCACTTCTTCTGCATGGCTCGGTCCACTGATACAGCTAATACGATTTTTAGATGACTCTCCTAAAACCTGAAGCACGACTTCAGGAAGTAAAAGTCCGCTATTTTGTTCTATGCCTTTTGAAGTGATCACAATAGGACAATCAACTCCTCCTAAAGAAAGAACCTGCTCAAAAACAGGACGAATTCCCATAGAAGTTACCGACTCAACAAGCATGTCTATTCCGGTAATAGCCTCTTTAAGATCACTTGTAAATACAACTTTTTCATGTGCTTTAAAACGAGGAAGTTTTGGATGCTCTCTTTTTTTTGCAAGAGTCTTAGCAAACTCAGGATTCGAGGTCCAGAGTACAACGTCATGTCCATTTGATGCTAAAAGAGAGGCTAAGCAAAAACCCCATGTTCCTGAACCTAAATACCCAATTTTCATTTGCACTTCCTTTTTTATTACTCTACCACAGAACGCTGCACATCTTCAACCCCTTTAATAGGAGAAAATACTTCAGCGCGAGGATACAAAAGAACACTTACTTTAGTAGCATATTCTAAAAGATCAAAAATATATTGCTCTCGTTTTTGAACCTCTTGCATTTTGCCAGAAATTAGGGCTTTCTTTTTTACAACGTGAATAGGTAAATCTACATCTGCAACTTTTTTTGCAAAATCCATAGAAAAAGAAAAAAGACTAATATTCGCTATAGAAAAAAGAAGATTTCCGCTTTCGTCTACAGCTGTTTTGTCTTTTTCTGAAAGTTCTGTATACTCCACAACTTTAATTTTGTGATCAATTTTTACAAGCACACCTACTTTTTCATAAGGATCTGATCTGGCAATACACTTAATTGTCACTTCATCTTGCTTTACTGCATGAAACTCTACAAGCACCGGATCAAAAGGGTCCGCAAGAGGATTATCAATAGGGACTACAAGAATCTGCTCTATCCCTTTAGTTTTCCATTTTTCCCATAGGTTGTTTTTGTAAAAGTAGCGAAAGAGAGATCCATTTCCAAAAGGCGCTAAAGTTCCCTTAATAGGATTTCCTGCATCATCTAAATAGGGCAATGATTCTTGAATAAATAGATCGACTTGATGTTGAGAAAGACCAAAATACTGGTGTTTTAAGAGAAAAGCTTCTGTTTCTTTATGATTAGAAAGAGATGTCATGATAGCTATAGAAGAGCCCTTTGGAACTTTTTGAAATAAAATTTCGAAAAGGCTTTTTTTGATGTGAGGCAAAATAAAAGCCCCTTTAGGTCCATCAAATCCTAGGCGAGAGCCTACGCCCCCAGCCAAAATAATGGCTCCCACTTTCCCTTCAGCAATTAACTTCTTTCCTAAGAAAGAATCCTCACTCTTTTTAGCTATCTCAAAAGTTGTTACAGGTTGCATAGCACCTCATCCTCACTAATAGCGTGAATATCCTTATTTTCCCCAATTAAAGGAACATGAATAAGTTCTTTATTAGGAGAAGAAACATTTTGCTTTAGCACTCCCTGATGCGGATCTGCCCACAAAGAGACAATTTTTATAGGAAAAGAAGTATTTAGATAATAAACAATAGAAAGCACTCCAGAATCAGGCACAACCAAATGGGAGCAATAGTTTTTTATAATAGAGAGCATCTCAAAAAGAGAGGTCTGCCCCCTTAAATCAACTAAGTTTTCCATCTTGTATTCAGGATCTTTTCGAAAGCCGAATAAAATCACGGGAATATCTGAAGCTTTAGCCCATTTTTCAAAAAAAGAGCGCCACCTTTTCTCATCCCAATTTTTTTGATACCCATAGGTTGTCTCGCTATGGACATGTACGCCCAAATATTTCCCTTTTAAAGAAAACTTTTCGGCTAAAAGATCCCCCTTAACATCCCAGGTGAGTTTTGGAGTAAGGTTCCCAAGCTGCCATTTGACCCATTTTGTAGGATTAGGATTTTCAATAATCAGATCAAAGTTTTCTTCTTTTAAGCCTATTTCTTCAAGGGTATGAGAAAGATTAAAAGGCACGCCTCTTTTCCAAGAAGGACTAAAGAAAATTTTCCCTTCGTTTAGAAGTTCAAATCCGGGAACTAAATCTTGTCTTGTTAAAAAAGAGATCTCCGCATCGGGAATATAGGAATAAATTCTTTCTTTCATCGCATAGATTCCCAAAGGAACATCCCCAAGACCGCGATTCCACGTTAAAAGAATTTTTTTTAATCCTTTTTTTTGCGCACGCTTTAGGAGAAGATCAAAGGGATTTGGTCCAAATTTTTCAAGGAGCTGTCTAATCATACTAACTGAAGCTTTGAAGGGTTTAATGCTTTTGTAATCAGATGCAAAACTTCATCCACCTCAATCTCTTTCATGCACCGAAAATCAATCGGGCAGGTTCTCTGATAGCAAGGGGAACACTTGACGTGCTTATGAATCACCTCTCCTGCTTTATAAGGCCCTGTAACAATTTCACTTGTTGAACCAAAAAGAGCGATAACAAAAGTTCCTAAAGCATCTGCAATATGCATAGGGCCGCTATCATTTGTTAAAAGAACTCTACAAATAGAAATAAGAGCAGCTAATTCTCTTAAAGAAGTTAACCCAGCAAGATTTATCACTCTTGGAGGAAGATCTTTGCAAATCTCTTTTACAAGAGACGCAGAAGCTTGGTCTCCAAAATACACAATAAAATTCTCTTCATTTTCTAAAAGTTTTTCTGTGACTTCTCGAAAACGATTAGGCAACCAACATTTTGCAGACCCATAAGCAGCTCCGGGATTAATTCCAATGATTGTGCTATAAGCTGATACCCCATGCTGCTTTAGTAAAAAGCGCGCATTATTCACTTCTTCATCAGATAAAAAAAGACGGGGAGCAGTAGAAGAAGAAGGAATCCCAAGCGGGCTTAAAAGACTTTTGTAAGTATTAACTAAATGCTGCTGATGCAAATTTTCAGGCAGGCTAACCCCCTCTGATAAAAGAAGAGCCCTTCCATTGCAAGCATAACCTAAACGTTTTTTTACATTGCCAAGCCAAAACCACCAAGCAGAAGAAAAAGAATGCGTTAAAAGAATTCCCAAATCATATTTTTCTTTTTTTAACTTCTGAACAATCGCCCTTTTTTCAGCGCCCTTGCTAAAACGCCCTCTTTTAGAAAAGCAAAAAAGCTCGTTAATTTCAGGGTCTTGTCTTAATAAGTCAGAGAGCGGAGAGCGACACATCGCCGTAATTTTTGCGTGGGGATAAGCTTTTCTAAGATCTGTGAGAATAGGGGTTGCCATTACAAGATCACCAATCCAGTTTGGCATGCGTACAATAATATTTTTCGGATCCAAGATTTCAGCTCATATCTAAAGTAACCATTAAAATACCAAGGAAAGGGTATTTTCCGCACCTATTATAAGCTTACCCCCCCTCTTCAGAATGTAAATAAATAACTTTGCGCTTAAACAAAGAGAGATTTTCTCTCCTCTTTCCCCTCTCTGTGGTTTCTTGTCTCTGTGGTTAAAAAAATGCAAGTCCTCGCGCGCTTAAGTGTTAGCTAAAGACTAACCACAGAGACAAGAAACCACAGAGGGAAGAGAGAGAGAGAGAAAGGTGTTTTTCTTCTTTGTGGTTAAAAAATCGGAAAGGTTTAATATCAAAGTATGAGCGAAAATACTAAGAATCAGATTATTTTAGGGATTGACCCGGGGACGCAAATTACAGGCTATGGCCTTATTTTGGTAGAAGGGCATAACCAAAAGCCGCTTGATTTTGGATGCATCCGCCCTCCTAAAGAGTGCACTCCTGCAGAAAAATACTTAGCCATTTTTGAAGGAATAGATGCTTTAATTAAGCGCTATGAACCTACTGCAGTGTCTATTGAGACGCAATTTTTTTATAAAAACGCAGCAACAGCGCTAAAACTTGGAATGGCAAGAGGAGCCGCTCTTATTGCATCGGCCAAAAATAAAATTCCTATTTACGAATATGCCCCAAAAAAGGCTAAACTAGCCGTTGTTGGGAACGGCGCTGCAAGTAAGGAACAGGTTCAAAAAATGATTCAGCTTTTACTGAAACTCGCAACGCTCCCTGAACCGCAAGATGCAGCAGATGCTCTAGCGCTTGCTATTTGTCATGCACACACTTCAAAATTTAAGGCACTTCTATGATGGTTGAATACATTAAAGGCATTCTTACCGAATCTACCCCCACAAAAGCTATCATAGAAATAAATGGAATAGGCTATAGCTTTGGAATCCCTTTAAGCTGCTTTAGCAAGCTTCCGCAAATGGGAAGTCCTATTATGCTTTATGTTTATACCGTGATTCGTGAAGACTCCCACCAATATTTCGGCTTTTTAACAAGAGCAGAAAGAGATCTATGCGAAACGCTTACCAGCATTTCTGGAATAGGGCCTAAAACAGCTGTAGGAATTATTGGACATATCGATGCTTCAGCGCTCGTTAGAGCGATAGGGACCTCTGATGTTCACACCCTTTCAAAACTCCCCGGCATTGGGAAAAAAACAGCAGAGCGCTTAATCGTTGAGCTAAAAGACAAATTAAAATTAATCGATGACACTCCTTCCTTATCTCCTGCCGCAGGAATGGAAAAACCCCTATTTACAGACGCCCTAAACGCCCTTATCCGCCTTGGATATTCTTCCTTCCAAGCCCAAAAAACTATCAAATCCATTCTTGAGAGCTCCGAAAAAGACCTAGACCTAAGCACCTTAATCACCGCAGCTCTCCGAGAAATAAACTAAAATACTCTTCGTTCTTCTCTCTGTGTGCTCTGTGATCTCTGTGGTAAAAAATATGCTAATGCGTTAGATGCAACATTCTGCAATAAATTTTTACCACAGAGATCACAGAGCACACAGAGAGAAGAAAGATTTTTTATATGTATCTCTGTGGTTTCTGAAACTCTTAGATATAAAGGGTCTTTTTTGCTATAATACTTCCTATTATGGAATTTGTTCATCATGCTTACATCCCAGGCGAAACGATAGCCGCTGTTGCAACTCCTCCCGGAGAAGGAGGCATTGCAGTCATCCGCATATCCGGAGAAAGCGCCTTAGCTGTTGCTGAAAAAGTTTACTCAGGTCCTATTCGATCGTACAAAACGCATACGGCCCACTTTGGGAAAATTCTTAATGCCCAAGGAGAACTTGTCGATGAAGTTCTTGTTCTTGTGATGCTTGGCAAAAGATCTTATACAGGAGAAGACACTGTAGAAATTCATTGCCACGGAGGAAGCCTTGTAACAAAGAAAGTTTTAGAAACTGTTTTACAAGCTGGTGCTAGAGCTGCAAAGCCAGGCGAATTTACCTTTAAAGCCTTTATGAGCGGTAAAATCGATCTAACGCAGGCAGAAGCTGTGCAAGAGCTCATTTCTGCAAAAAGTGAACTTGCTTTAAATGCCGCTGAAAAACATCTTTCGGGCGCCCTTTATCAAAAAATTTCCTCTTTTCAAAAGGAACTTGTAGACATTGCTGCCAATATTGAAGCATGGGTGGATTTTCCTGAAGAAGATCTAGAATTCGAAAGCTTAGAAAATATCATTAAATTCCTTAAAGGCCTCAAGCAAAAAATGAGCGCCCTTTCAAAAACCTTCCATGAAGGAAAAATCATAAAATCAGGGCTTAGCCTTTGTCTTGCCGGAGCTCCCAATGCGGGGAAATCTTCTTTAATGAATGCTCTTCTTCTAAAAGATCGGGCCATCGTCACAGAAATTGCGGGGACGACAAGAGACATTTTAGAAGAAGATATTCGTCTAGGAGATTTACATTTTAATCTCATGGATACAGCAGGAATTAGAGATACCGAAGAGATCATTGAGA
Organism: Chlamydiota bacterium; assembly: GCA_013288075.1. Taxonomy (GTDB): domain Bacteria; phylum Chlamydiota; class Chlamydiia; order Chlamydiales; family Rhabdochlamydiaceae; genus JABDCQ01. The sequence continues at coordinate 26,320 of JABDCQ010000018.1, forward strand.
AAGAAGGCATTAAAAGAAGTAAAAAAGCGATTCATGAAGCAGATCTTATTTTACTTGTGATGGATGTAACAAAAGATGTCAACCAAGAGCTCCTTGATAGTATGCCAAAAGAGCGCACCGTTCTTGTATGGAATAAAACAGATCTTTCTTTTGAAAAAATCCCCGAACTTCATTTTCCTTATGCGGTTTCCGTATCTGCTAAAGAAGGATCCGGATTACAAAACTTAAAAGACATGATCCATCAAGTGATTTGGCAAAAAGGACCTCCTTCTAAAGAAGAAATCCTCATCACCAACCTCCGCCATTTCTCTTCTTTAAATAACGCCATCGATTCCATAACATGTTTAATTGAAGGCCTAGAAAACAACGTCTCTCCCGAATTTTTAAGCTCAGATATGCGAAAAACGCTTTTTGAGCTCGGCTCGATCATCGGAACTAACATCACAGAAGATATCCTCTCAGCGATCTTCTCAAAATTCTGCATCGGAAAATAGAGCTCTTGCGTAACTTGGGCTGATCTGAAACAATCAACAAAGAGGATAATTCTCTCTTTCTTCCTCTGTGGTTTCTTGTCTCTGTGGTGAAAAAATGCAAGCCTTTGTGTACTCAAATGTTAGCCACAGATTAACCACAGAGACAAGAAACCACAGAGGAAGAAAGAGAGAGGGAGAGAGAATTACCCTCTTTGTTCATCCTATTATTTTTTTAGGTTTATGCCTAACCAATGAGGTTTAATGAATAAAAAAGAAAAGGCAAAAATTGTTCAAAAGATATTGAATGAATTATTTCCTCATCCAGAAATTCCTCTGACACATAAAGATCCTTATACCCTTCTTATTGCAGTACTTCTTTCAGCTCAATGCACAGATAAAAGAGTGAACCTCATTACCCCTCAATTATTTGCCAAAGCTGATACACCTAAAGATATGCTAAAACTTACTCCTGAAGAAATTCAGGAGATCATCCGTGCTTGCGGCCTAAGTACTACAAAATCACGTGCCATATGGAATCTCTCAAAAATTATCCTAGAAAAACATAAAGGAAAGGTACCAAACACTTTTGAAGAGCTAGAAGAGCTTCCAGGAGTCGGGCATAAAACAGCTTCTGTTGTGATGATTCAAGCCTTTAATCTTCCTGCCTTCCCCGTAGATACACATATTCATAGATGCGCTAAAAGATGGGGGCTAAGCAGCGGAAAAAACGTTACCCAAACAGAAAAAGACTTGAAAAAGCTTTTTCCTAAAAAAGACTGGAACCTCCTCCACCTCCAAATCATCTACTACGCTAGGACCTATTGCACAGCAAAAGGCCATAACATAGAAAAATGCCCCATCTGCACTAGCTTGTTACCCAGGCATAGGAAAAAATCCTGCTAAATAAAGAGGATAATAATGCCTGTTCTCTTCGATACTAAGAGGCTTAGCACTTAAAATTACTTGAAAAGGGGGTTTATATTTTTCCGAAAAAACCTTTAGGCTTTTAGCTTTAGTAACAGAGCCCGACTTCACTTCTATAGGAACGGTTTTCCCTTCAACTTCAATAAGAAACTCTACTTCGGCCTTATTTTCTTGCCAGCTGAAAAGATCTTCCTCTCCGCTGCCAAGAAATTCTTCTGCAACAAAATTTTCAGCAAAATATCCTTTATAGCTGCCATAGTCATAATCCAAAATAGCTTTTGGAGATAGCCCACTCATACTGCCTAATATCCCCACATCAAATAGCAACAGCTTAAAAAGATTTTCTTTGGCATATCCTTTAAAAGGAAGAAGCCCTGTATTCACTATATGAACTTTAATTACAAGCCCTGCCGCTTCCAGCCAATCAATAGCACCCGCCATACGATCGTAATGGGTTAATCCAGGAATCACACCTCTAAATTTAAAGCGCGCGATAGAGCCATCTTGCACTTGCTGTAATTGAGAAGGAACCGATCTAAATACTCGATCGATATGCATTGCATTTATTTTTCCTGAATGCTTTGCCATATCCGCATAATAGGTTTTGAGAAGATTGTCTTGCTTTTCCCTCACAATAGAAAAAGCCTCAAATAAATTATTTTTATTCTCAGAGTAAGAGGCAACAATTTCGGGCAATCCTCCAACGATGAAATAATGCTTAAGTCGATTCCACAAGTGCTCATGCACAATTTCCGAAATTTTGCCTGTTAAGGTAAGCTTTCTCATTATTTGCAAAGACTTGTCATCTTCAATTGCCATTAAAAATTCTTCAAAGGACATAGGTCTTAAAGTATGAAAGGCCACTTTTCCAACGGGAAAGGAACCGGGACTCAAATGAATACCCAAAAGAGACCCCGCCCCGCATATGTGGAGCTCTGGACATTCCTCGAAGAAATATTTCAGACTGGTAAGAGCTTTAGGCACTTCCTGAATTTCATCAAAAATTACAAGATCAGTGGCGATATTAATAGAACGGTTAAGATGAAAACTAAGCTCATCAATAATTCTTAGAGGGTTAAGGTCTAGTTCAAAGATTTTAGCAAGCACCGGCTCTTTCTCAAAATTAAAATAATGGCACTCTGGAAAGTGGGTTCTGCCAAATTCTTTAAGGAGATACGTTTTCCCCACTTGACGGACACCCTTGATCAGTAAAGGTTTACGCCCTTTTCCTTCCTTCCATTTGAGGAGCTTATTTAACATCAATCGCTGCATAAAACCACCATAAAATGACATTTCTGTCACTTTAATGTAGCAAAAAATGGCATTTCTGTCACTTTTAGCTAGCGAAAAATGACAAAAAAACTATAAACAACTAATTAAAAGACGTTTACAAAACAATTAAAGATATTTATTGACAAACTACCCGAAAGTAAGGTATTTATAGAGTAAGGCAACGAAGGAATCCGGTAATCAGGATTTTAAAAAATTAAACCTATAAGGAGGATGTTATGAAAAAATCAATTATGGCGCTTATGGCGCTTTCCATTTCTTTAGTTGGGCTATCAAGCTGCTCAAGCGACAGAGACAGCAAAAGCTCTTATCCTGAAAAATGTACAAGAGGCTGCAAAGAGTGCAAAAAACCTTGCGAGTGTACACGTCCTTGCGAAAAACGTCCTTATTTTGAAGACGCGCATAGAAAAGACGCGCATAGAAAAAACTAAAATTACAAGGAGAATTTTGTGAAAAAATCACTTAAAATCGTTGGGCTTATGGCTCTTTCTATTTCTTTAATCGGGCTATCAAGCTGCTCAAAGAATGACGATGAGAGAAATCAAACTGAATATGACTCTAATGGGAATAGAAAAGCCCCTTGCGCAGGACCTCGCCATTAAGCAAAACTCGGATAAAAGAGCAGGTTTTCCTGCTCTTTTAAAAGGGAAGAAGGGAGCGGCCTAGAGACTGTCCCATAAGAGCGCGCATTTCTAAGCGCCTATTGGAGGCATCCAAAAGATCTTGATCGAACTCTATTTTTCCGGGCTCAAAAAGAAGGATAAGAGAGGATCCTCCAAAGGAGAAATACCCCTTTTCATCCCCTTTTGCATAATGCTCTTCTGGAATAAATGTTTGATGAATAGAACCTACGTGAGTGGCGCCCACATCAATATAAAGAACATCCCCAAAATTTTTAGTGCGAAGCTCTGTAATAACGCGCTTGTTTTCAGAAAAAATCTCAATATTTCTTATTAGTGCCATAGGATTAACAGAATAAAGAGGGCCGTTAATAAGCTTAGGGACCCCTGGCACACAATTGCAAATAAAATGAAAGCGGTGATAATCGGTTGGGCAAAGTCTTGCTAAAACCATTGAGCCTTCTCTATACTTCTTAGCAAGAGAGTAATCCTCTAGCAATTTCTCAAGAGAAAACTTCTTTCCTTTAACAAGAAATCCCTCTGAGGCTGCAATATTTGGATACACAAGGTAGCGCGCATCAGCCGGAAGAACCGCTACATCATTACCATTTGCTAAAGGGCGAACCCCTGGCTTTAAACGCCTAGTAAAAAAATCATTAAAAGAAGCAAAAGACAGAGGAGACTCTAAAAATTCAGAAGTATCCATTCCAAACTTCCGAATAAAAGGAATAATCTTTTTTTTGCTCAAAGAAGTTTTTTGAATATATCCATAAAGCTTTGAAATAAGAGAGCATCTAGAATAGAAAGGAAGCACGAAAAAAGAAATCAATCTTTCGTACCAGTGATTGCCATAGAGAATTTTTAAAAAAAACTGCCCATAAACTGCTTCTTTTTCTTCTTTTTTAGAAGTTCTATCGATATAAAAAATGTTACGCATGCCTTAAGAATAAGAATTTACCCCTTATTTTGTCAAAGCATTGAGTACATACAACTGATATTTTTTATTTAATTTTGGGAAAAACAGATTTTTTTATATAATAGCTCCTAACTACATAAAAAAGGGAACTACTAATGATAGGGATATTAAAGAAAATATTTGGAACCGCCCAAGAAAGAGCTCTAAAAAAATACCGAAAAATCGTCATCCAAGTCAATGTATGGGATGAGCGCTTTAAGGCTTTATCCGATGAAGAACTAAAAAATAAAACCGTGGAATTTAAAGAGCGCTTCCAAAAAGGAGAAAGCCTCGATGACCTTCTTCCTGAAGCTTACGCCGTTGTAAAAAATGCCTGTAGACGTCTTTGCGGCACTGAAATCCATGTTTCTGGATACAATCAAAGCTGGGATATGGTTCCCTATGACGTCCAAATCCTTGGCGCTATTTCTATGCATTACGGAGCTATCGCTGAAATGCAAACAGGAGAAGGGAAAACGCTTACAGCTTCTATGCCTCTTTATCTGAATGCCCTTTCAGGAGGAGCCACCCACCTCGTTACAGTCAATGACTACCTTGTTCATAGAGACTGTCAATGGATGGGAACTATCTCCAGATGGCTTGGCCTTTCTGTAGCAGCTCTTACAAATAGCACGCCTCATCACTTGCGTAAAAATGTTTACGCCTCAGATATTGTATATGGAACTTCCTCTGAATTTGGATTCGATTACTTGCGCGATAATTCCATGGCACAAAGCGCTGAGGAGCAATGCCAAAGAGATCACTTCTTCGCTATTATCGATGAAGTTGACTCTATTTTAATTGATGAAGCAAGAACCCCTCTTATTATTTCAGGGCCTTCTGCAGCATCGCGCCAAATGTATGATACGCTAAAAGATGATGTGGCCAAAATCGTGCGCCTTCAACGAGACTTATGCAACCGTCTTGTTTCAGATGCGAGAAAAACCTTAGAAACACTTGGAAGACTAGAAGAGCAACAACAACTGCCAAAACTTTCTAAAGAACAAGATATCCAAGAAAAAGAAGCCTTTAAAAACCTATGGCTTGTAACCAAAGGGATGCCTCAAAACAACACCTTAAAAAAGATTAAGGAAAACCCTGAACTTAGAGCTCAAATTGAAAAATGGGACACCTATTACCACGCCGAGCCTAACAAGGAAGAAAAACTCGAAGTTTTAGCGCAGCTTTGCATCATTGTGGATGAAAGAGCAAACGAATACGAGCTTACCGATAAAGGGATCCATGCATGGATGGGGTCTTCTGAAACCAACGCTGAAAATACAGACTTTGTGATGCTTGATCTTGGCTACGAGTATTCCAAAATCGATGACAATGCCTTTCTTACAGAAGAAGAAAAAATTCGCCAAAAAGTTGTTTTAAGAGAAGAGGATTCCAAACGTAAAGAAAGAGCCCATAATCTGCGCCAGCTTTTCCGCGCTCACCTTCTTATGGAAAAAGATGTCGATTACATCATTGCCGAAGACAAAATTGTTATCATCGATGAAAACACAGGAAGACCTCAACCAGGGCGCCGTTTCTCTGATGGATTACACCAGGCTATAGAAGCTAAAGAAGGTCTTGCTATTCAAGGCGAAACACAAACCTACGCAACCATTACGCTGCAAAACTATTTTAGAATGTATAAGAAGCTCTCGGGCATGACAGGAACTGCCATGACAGAAGCTAATGAATTTAGAGAAATTTATAAGCTTGAAGTTTTAGCAATCCCTACACACCGGGGCTGTGAAAGAAAAGATGCCGATGATGAAATTTACATGACCGAAAGGGAAAAATATAACGCCATTTTAAAAGATATCGAAGCTATTCATAAAACAGAGAGACCTATTCTCATTGGGACTGAATCAGTAGACGTCTCCGAAAAGCTTTCACGTATTTTAAGACAAAACAAATTAGAACACACTGTTCTTAATGCGAAAAACCACGAAAGAGAAGCTGAAGTTATTGCAGATGCAGGAAAACTTGGAACTATTACTGTTGCAACTAATATGGCGGGCCGCGGGACAGACATTAAACTCCAAGAAGGCTCTGCAAAAGCTGGAGGATTGCATGTTATTGGCACAACAAGACACCAATCAAGACGTATTGATAGACAGCTTCGCGGAAGAAGTGCTCGTCTAGGAGACCCGGGTTCTTCAAAATTCTACGTGTCTTTTGAAGATGCCTTAATGCGCCTATTTACCTCTCCTCGTATCACCTCATTCTTACAAAGATTTCGCCCTCCTGAAGGAGAGCCGATCTCTGCAAAAGTGCTCAACAAATCTATTGAAACAGCACAAAAGCGTGTAGAACAACGCAACTATACTATGCGTAAGCACACCCTTGAATATGATGATGTCATGAATAAACAGCGTGGTGAAATTTATGCATTCCGCAACGAAGTGCTTCATACAAACGATCCTTTAGCCCTTGGAGAAGAAATTCTAGAAAGCATTGCAATGCAAATGGCGCAAAAGTTTTTTGTCAGCAAAACAGCTGATGGAGGATGGAATCCTGAAGGGTACAGAAACTGGCTAATGCTTAATTTCCCCGTCACTTTTGAAGCGCAAGAATTTGATAATGACTATTTGGGAATTGAGGATATTGAAAAAGCTGCAGCTAGCAAAGTTGTGCATGCCTTTAAACAAAAAATTGCCTACGAAACAAAGACAATTGCAGAAGCTCAAGAGAAAGTAACAAGTACTATTCCTATGACATCCCCTGAAGATATTCTAAAGGCTGTTGTACGAAATATTCTTATTCGCTCAATTGATCGTCTCTGGCAAGAACACCTTTTAAATATCGACCACCTACGCACAGAAGTTAATCTTAGAACTGTTGGGCAAAAAGACCCCTTACTTGAGTTTAAACATGAAGCGTTTTCTCTATTCGATAACCTTAGCTTAAAAATTAAGGAAGAGATTTCTCACACTATGTTTAAATTCCAAATGGTTGCTCCGAAGCAAAAACAAGAAGAGAGCCCTCCTCAGCAAGCCAAAGGAAAAATAGAACCCCCTATGGGCCGAGTAAGCCTTGCCTTCTTGCCCGAATTCGACCCCGCCCAAGAATAAAAAAAAACCACAGAGGGCTAAATTTCTCTCTCTTTCTTCCTCTGTGGTTTCTTGTCTCTGTGGTTAAATCTTGGCTAACACTTGAGTACACAAAGACTTGCATTTTTTAACCACAGAGACAAGAAACCACAGAGGAAGAGAAAGAAAAAAAAATCCTCTTTGTTTAGGGTTTTACAACGCTGAGTTTTTTGCGGCCTAGGTAGAGGAGGGGGAGGGCGCCGAGGCAGAGGATGAACCAGTAGCTGCTGTCCCATTCGAGCGAAAGCCTTCCGTTTTCAGAGAAAAAACACTGTAGCAAACCTAATACTAAAAAATTGGCTCCTAAAGAAAGAAAAACTAAGGGAGAAAAATAATTTTTACTCTCTACTTTTTCCTCTTGCACCGCAACTTGTTCTGGAGCCTTTGATAAAACTTCTTTGAATGTCTCATGAGAGGTTTTTATAGGCTCAGGGGTAGGGAGCGTTTTAGCTCCATAAGGAGGCGCATAAAGAGAGGTTAGGCTCGTTTGAAGCGACTGGTTAGTAAAAAGAGCAGAACTCCCCTCAAGCCCTTCTTGATGCCTCTCTAGAAGGTCGGCGCTACAATAAGGACATTCATTGGCAGAAATTGGAATTCTTGCATCACACTGTGTACACATTTTTTGACGATCATTAGGTTTCATGGTTTCCCTTCCTCTTTTATCTTTATCCATTTTTATGCCATGGATGTAGAATTCCTACAAACACTTAACTTGGGTAACTTATGGCTGAAAAGCAAAAATTTGACGTTGTCGTGATAGGATCTGGCCCGGGAGGCTATGTAGCTGCTATAAAAGCTGCCCAGGAAAAAAAGACTGTTTGCCTTATTGAAAAAGGTTCTTTAGGAGGCACCTGCCTAAATGTTGGATGTATTCCTACAAAAACACTTCTTGCTAACGCAGAAGTCATGCACAAAATTAAAACAGCTGCTGATTTTGGAATTACCGTAGGCCCTATTTCTTTTGACTTTGAAAAAAATGAAAGGACGCAAGGACACTGTAGTCGGAAAAATTCGCAAAAGCTTAGAAGGGCTTTTACTTTCTAATGGAATGAAAATTCTAA
>JABDCQ010000019.1 GCA_013288075.1 Chlamydiota bacterium
CTATAAATGGGGGCAGTTGGCTCCGGACCTCCCGCCGGTTCGCGGCCTGCATGCCGCTTCACTTCGAGTCCAAGCGAAAGCCACGCAGGTGGCTTTCTCTGCCCCCAATAAATAAAAATGCCTCGCTCGAAAGCGAGGCATTTTCATTTATTGGGGGCAGTTGGACTCGAACCAACGAATACCGAAGTAGAGGGATTTACAGTCGTATCACAATTCTTAACCAGCATAAACCAGCTCACACAGCCTCAATAGAATCAAGCACTTAAAGATGCCTCGATTATGCCAGTCTACCCCCTTTTACGCTACTCTTAGTTGGCCGAGTGCGTAAAATTTGCGTATTTTTTTGCGCCTACTTATCAAAATAAAAAACGGCAATCACCCCTAAAAAAAGAAATAGGGGAAATTCTTTGTCGAAAAAGCAATTACAATTTTAAGTGTCTTTTAATTTTTATGAGAACGAAGCAAATAAGCCCGCTTTATAGCAAATCCAAATTTATCAGAAAGTTCTTCCGTAGAAAGCTCTTTATAGCCACCATTCTTGATAGTTTCCAAATCTAATAAAAAAGAAACAACAGGATCATCTTGCTCAAGAAGGACAATACGGGAAAATTGTACAAGTTCAGAATCTTTTAGCACTTCCTGAAGCTTAGAAGATATAATTTTATATGCGCTCATTTCTTTTGAATTTAACCATTTTGCAGAGATAATTATATCCCATTTTTCAAGGGGTTCCTCTCTTAAAAAAAGAGCAAAAATCAAAAGAGACCCATGCTCTGACTCTAACTCTTTGATCAAGATTTTTAATTTATCTATAGTTTCTTTCATAAATTTTTCAATATTTCTTCTGTAGATTCTATTAACAACTTAACGTCTTCTTCTGTTTGGGCTTGAGAAGAATATCGGACCTCTGAATTCCATTTCATAACAATTGACCATTCAGACATCAAGGATTTTTTTATATGCTTCTCCACCCCAGAGAAATGAAGCAACACTTCAAAATCGTGAGTTTTCAAATCCTTACATTTACTTGTTGAATATTCATCCCAGCCCAAAGTAATGCATATTTTCTTTTTTAATCCAAGCTCTACAGCATAACCACAAATATAGAAAGCACCACCATATCGACCTGCTTTAAACAGGACTTTAGCGTCTTCAAGTCTTTCTTTAATAAGCTTTTCTAGATTGTCTATTGTTAGATTTTGCACGTTACTTTAGAACTAAACAACTAATTTACGGGATTTTTTAGCGTAAAGTATACGTAACAAAAACGAATTTGGGTAGAACTTTCTCTTATTTTACCTCTCTTCCCCCTCATACACGCTTCAACAAAAGGCTTTAAATAGTTTTTTTTTATTTGGTCACCTGTTGATGCTCATCTTAATTTGATCCATCATATACAAAAAAATAATCAGAGCTATGAAGCCTAAAATCCCTAGAGCATTTTCTCTGGCCCATTTCAAAACCTTAACGTGGTTTGTAAACAAAAATTTAGCGAACTTATAGACAGTAAACCCTAACGCTACCAGGATGGCAAAAAGAAGACTTTTCCAAGGAAAAAAGAATAGGAAAACTATAAAAGACAACCATAGAAGATCTTCGATTGAAAATGAAATCTTTTTTCCTTGCCCGATTTGCATTCCAATCCAAAGAGCAATAATAATCGCCAGTAAAAACTCCATTCTCTATCCTTTTTAAGAATTTATTTTCTAAGCCTTTGAAGCATTTGCCTTAATCGTTCTAATTTCTGCATAAATTGTTGTTTTTCAGAACTACACTGACTACCTTGGAGACGCTGCTCTTGTAGCTGCTCTTCCTGTACTTGACTAATTTTATCGAATTGCTGACAGGAACGTAGAACTTTCGCCGCAAGATGCCCACATAAGGTCGTCAAGCAAGATTCAAAATCCCGAGAAACATCTGAAACGTTGTACTTGGCATGAATGGCCTCATGCAACAGTGTTGCAGCAAATTCGTGAAGAGAGGCTAACCGAGATCGATGAATGACTATCCAGCCCTCTTTAGGCATCCAGAGGCCGATCGTCTCCCGAGCGCTTAAAAAATCTTTTTTTATTGTTTCTGAAATTTTTATATCGCGGACAACCGCTGGCTTACCATCTAACAATTCCAAAATTTTTTCTTGCAGATTCCATATTATAAGCTCTTTCTGGGACAAATTTTGTGATTCAATCCACTTAAATTCGAATGACTCCCCATATTGTTTAAAGAGTTCGCTTGCCTCTACAACTGGCTTGCCCTCAATATCTTTAATACCCTGAATCTTCGAGACCAAAACATCAGGAATTGCAATGATCCTATGACCACCGGATACCGCAACATCTACAAGAAAAGGATTACGAGCAAGTTCATCTGCACTTACAAACAACACCTTTTCTTTAGCATTAAGAATTCTTACAGCATGACTTTGAACATCAGACCAAACTAGCTCATCATGAGCCTCTCCTGTAGACCAGAATTGAAGATCTTTCGCTAATGCTTCTGCAACATTTTCAGATGAACAGCTGAGTAGTATTGATCTGATTCTCTCAGAATAGGCAACCCTCCCGAGATTCTGACGCTCTCTGTTAAGCGCCTTTTTGATTTTTGAGTCTAGGGAAGTAATATTATAGCTAAAAAGAAACCTGGGTTCCGATGCCACACAAAGACCATTAATAAAGATCTGTCCTTGTCCATTAGAACAGGGATAGACATCACCAAATTTTGTAATTTCGATGGGGTCTACTTCCGAAAACTGAAGAAACATAGCCCGGGCGGCTTGAATATCCTCATCCTTAAGCCCAAACAATCTACACTCTGTTCCTGTTAATTCAGGATTTGATGATGGAAGTAGAACTGCATGTAAAGTAAATACATCCTCAAATGAATGCTTTGATAAACGCTCTAAAGCTATATCACCAAAACGAGAGCAAATTAATACACCCACTCCGTTTCTTTCAAAAGTAGCAAGAGCGTCTTTTAATCCGATTCCGAACTTGCCAATAACGGCTGAGTTGCGCAGTTTTTCAGGGTTTTCACTCTGGATTAGGCTTTCGTACTTTATCCCCCGACCATAATCGCGAATCGTCCAACAAGCATCCCCAATTTTTTTGATTTCAGGCGTTTGAGTACCTGTAAGTGTAGACTCGTCAAGAGCGTTAGCAATAAGCTCCCTAATTGCATGAGCGATCTCCCAATTTTCCAGGATTTTATCAATGTTAAGATCAAAATATTTCATAAAATTTGACTCTTTTCTAATTACGTTGTTTTATCCTCAAAAATTGCCAGCTCAATTTCATCATCTGTAGAATCAAAAATCTCATCCTCCTCAAAATACTGCTCCGATACCTTTCTTTCCTTTTTCACCAATTTTCTAATATGGTCACATCTTTTCATTAGGCTACCCGTACCATCTTGCAAGGTGTTCATTGTTCCTTCAAAATATTCCTGTAATTTTTTAATAGAGCTTCCTATTTTTTCAAGCTTAGTAACAAATACAACAAACTTGTCATATAATTTGATTGCTTCTTCTGCGATTTTCTTAGAATTTTTATTTTGATATTCCGCTTTCCAACAAATATTAATTGTTTTTAATATAGGCATTAAAGTAGTTGGAGAAGTAATAATCACCCCTCTTTCCCAGGCAAATTCAAACAAACTTTGTCCCTCCCCCTCTTCATAATTCTGAGTGATAAGAGAAAAAGCAGACTCAATAGGAGTGAACATAAGAACAAAATCTAGGGTAGTAATATCATCAATGGATTGATATTTTTTCTGGCTTAATTCTTTAATATGTGTACAAAAAGCATTTTCTAATGCTACTAAAGCCGCGGATTTATCAAAATCATCTTCAACAGCGATGTATTCGCTGTAATGCGTAAGTGACACTTTTGAGTCGATAAAAATGATCTTCTGATCAGGAAGATATACCGTTACATCAGGTCGCTGACGACCAGCTTCTTCACTGCTATAACTTTCTTGGACACTAAACTCCCTTCCCTTTTTTAATCCCGAACTTTCAAGGATTCTTTCTAATACAAGTTCTCCCCATTTACCTTGCGCCCTCGAATCTCCTCTCAATGCCTTTGCTAGACCTTCAGAAGAATCTTTTAGTTCCTTTCCCGCTTGTGTAATAAAACGAATTTCCTGTTTAAGTGCGGTACGATCTTTCAAATCATCTTCGTATTTTTTATCGATATTTGTTTGAAAATCTTTGATGTTTGCTTTTAGAGGATCAATTAAGCTTATCAATGCTGTTTTAGAGTTCTCATCAAAATTCTTTGTCTTCTCTCCTAGTATTTTTCCAGCCAAATTTTCAAATTCTAAAAGCATCTTTTGGCGAAATTCATCTATTTCTTTGTCATGTTGCTTCTTTAGTTCCTCCAAAGCTGTCTTTTTTTCTTCGATTGAAACAGACTCTTTTTGGAGCTTAGCAAAGCTACTTCGCAAATTTATAATTTCCTCTTCCAATTCGCTAATACGGTTCCTTCTTTCCTCAGCAAGAGCAAAAAAGCCTGCACTTTTGCTTAACTCAGAACCATACTTCTCTCGCAACTGCCCTTGCGATTGCGCATGATCCTCTAAGATGGTTTCCGCCAATTTACGAGATCTAAATTGGGCCCAGTAACACCCTGAAGCAATTCCTAAAATAAGCCAAAGTATAGAATTTGTAATATCCATAACTACCCTCCCTCTGCACAGAATGTTTTCAAAAACCCAAAAACCAATTTGAAATTCGATTTTTAATTTAAAAATAAATTAAATTTTGTATTTTTTAATTTGTTTTTTACACGTTTTCATTAAATTTATTTATAAAATTACAATATGATACACACAATCGTGTATTTTTTCAACACTATCGTGTGTGTTAAGTCATCTTTAGCCCATGTAGCCTTATTTGAAAGAGGTTAAGATGGGCAAAAGGAGCTCTAAAAAAGATTTGATTCTTGTGGAATTTGCCAAAAAAGTACGACAACGACGCTATGAATTGGGTCTAACACAAGAGGCGTTAGCAGAAAAAGCAAATTTTCATGTCAATTATGTTGGAGGATTAGAAAGAGCAGAGCGCAACCCATCCCTTACAACTATGATCGCCCTGTCCCAAGCCTTAGAAACTTCGCCAAAAAACCTCCTTCCAGATTAATCAATATTTTAGAAATCCAAGCGATGAGTCGGAGAAGGGGCCCATGCGCGTGCATTAGAGGGAAGAAAACATCTAGCATTTTTCCATGATTTCCCTCGTAACAGCCTTCATTTCTCTTAAAATGCTGCGTTCTTTTTTTCTTTGTTGTATTGCCCGTAAAGTCGTTCCGCCATGGGTTTCGCGCTTATAAAAAACACCTCCATGCATTCGACAGCGCCCATTTTTCATCCCGGGTTGTCCACATGGTAGCCCTCCTTTCGTTCGACATTTAGCTCCGCAAATCCTAACCCCTTGAATTGGCATCTCCCCCTCCCTTCCCTTTTTTAATAGGCCCTAATAACGTTGATATTTGGAGAGCCATGTCTTCGCTTCTTTTCCAATAGAGCCATGACCTCATTAGAGAATCTCAATAGGTTCATTCCTAATCTTTTGTCATCACTGTAATTGCTTACCAGACCTCGCATTCCCAATGTGTGACTAAAAACAATTTGAGCTGCATATAGAGTTTCAAGAGTGTCTCCAGGATTAATAGCCTTCATAAAAGAAAGTATCCCCTCCACCTCCGTTTGAGAAATAGCAACTCGCCTTTCTCCATTGTCAACGGCATAGATGATACTTAGTGCTTCTAGGATTAACTCTTTCGCTTTCTTGTTAGAATCGGCATGAAATGCTTGCATTAGAGGAGCAAGCGCATTAGGCAGTGTAACTTCGTGAATCCCCTCTTTGGAGAGGGGATTGTGCTGTTTTTGCCATTTAGCCATGCCTTTACACCCAATAGAAGCCGGTTTCATTCGCACGCGCTCTTAAAACTTCATCTTCTGCCTCTTGGTTCCTAAGAGCCCTTACGGCCTTTGGATCCCCATCCTTAGCTTTCAGCCAAAGCTTTAGCCACTCTTTAGACCTCTTTTCGTGAAGACTTGTCAAGCTATCGTGATCATAGAAATCTATAAGCTCAATTGCAGGGATTTCATTTTTCATAGTTCCACCCCCTCAAGAATTGCTGAATGGGCTTCTTTTTTAATATTCACCACCTGGCCTTGATTTACGTTATATTGCACGCTAATTTGCTGAGCCCCTTTGTTTCTGTACTTCTGCAAAGTTTCTAAAACTCTATGGCCAAATTCAAAAAAATCCAGGTCTATCGAAGCTTTTCCATATTCTGCAGTAGATTCCATTGCGCGAATGTAAGTGACTGCAAACTGGCTTGCAAGTGCCACTTCTATCGCATCAGTAGGCTGTAAGGACTCGATTAAATGTATGACCATTTCTACTTGCTCTTTTGTTGCAATGGCTTTTGGTGAGATATCATTATGTTGATAATCCCAACTACTAAGAGGTTTTAAAGAATAGGCTAATCGTACCGTTCTTTGAATAATACGCTTGATAACTTCTTTGTTTTGCGCGGGCTTTTCTACTCGCATTCCATTGAATTTCTTGGGAACTGGATAACAAGCATCCTCTAAGCTTTTCTTTCTAGGCGCAATCTCTCCATTTTTATTCATACAGGCTACCTTCCTCTATCTTTTGAAAATGTTTCTCTAATACTGCTCTTCTTTCTTCATCACCCATCCATCGATCAAGATCGATCTGGAAATTAACAATGATATTCTCAACACTTGCAATTTGCCTTATTGTTAACTCTCTTCCCTCTGCCAGCTGATTAAGGCAACTATTGACGAATGATGGGTTAAAAGAGGGGTGTCTTGTTGACCAGGCAAGAATGATCTCAAGCTTTGTTGTAATATCAATGCAGTGGAGTCTTTCTCTTTTTGCTTCCTTTTTTTCCTCAACCACTTGATGCTTGAGGCGTTGATCGTAATCTTTTCTAAATCCCTCGTCCGAGAGGGCTTCGTAGGCAGCGCGTACTTGTTCATATTTTGTTCGATCTCCCCCTGACATATCAGGGTGGTACTGTTTTGCAAGTTGTCTAAAGGCTCGCTTAACTTCATTGGAACCAGAGAAAGATTTGAGGAGGAGGGTTTCATAATAATTTTCCATTAGTTTTATATCCCATATTATCAACCTTCTTTTTAGAAGGACGTGCAACAGCTTTCTTTTGACTTTGCTGCAAGCTTGTTGCACAGTATGTTGCTTTAATTTTAAGGTTTTGCATTGACATCATGTTCATCCAACAACGCTCTTGTTGCAGCATTGTTGCACTAACAGTTGCAAAGCGAATGACTACTGTTGCATGTTGCATTTCTTTATGAACGCAATAAGCAACACTCTGAGGATATCTATTCCGATTTGGGTAAAATCCTAACTTCAAGACCCCTTCCCTTTTAGCCATCTAGAAACTGTAGATTTATTAACTTCCAGTTCTTCTGCAATTTCAGTGATGTTCATTCCCTCTTCCTTAAGTTTAAAAGCCTCTTCTTTTTTCCCTCCTTCAACATTCTTATAGACCCACTCAGAAACCCCGTTTAAGCTTGTCACTAAACTAGCTTCAAATGACTTGGCATCATCACCTTCAAACCCTCTATTTTTTTCATAATGAATCTCAAATCTAGCGCCATTACTAGCGGACCAGTCTTTCGGCTTCCTAAGCGCCATGACCGTATCTAGTACATCTTCCTTTTTGCTAGTACCTCTCTGCTTTCCGCTTTTTCCTGCATGATGGATAATAAGCACTGTTTTCCCTAGTTTTCTAAGGCAAAGCAACCATTCTTGAACAACAACCCAACTTCCTGCCTCATTCTCATCTCCACTCTTAATTAGACAGGACAAATTATCTAGAATGAGAACATCAAATTCGTCGATAAGTTCATTAATATCAGCCTGACCATCCCATGAACCCAGATCTCTGATTTTGTTGTCTTCGATGCCGTCGTTAATAATCCGAAAAAAATTGGGGTTTTGAATCTTTCCAATAGAAGAAAGAGATATTTTAAACAACCTCTCTTTTATTGAAATGGCGGGCATTTCTCCATCAACATACAGAACACGTTTAGGCTCACAAGCCTCAAAATTTAATAATTTTCCACCGCTTGCTATAGCATACGCAATTGAAAGCGCTAGCCAGGTTTTACCTAACCCTCTTTCTGCATAAAGCATAGACAAGTCCTTTTCTCTGAGCCACGGCTTTAAAATTAGATTTTTCGGAGGGATTTCTCGGGATAAAATGTCCGCAATATTGATAGGATTAAAATGAGTCTTTCTTTGGAGCTGTTCTCTAACTTCTTCAAGCCCATGATGAAAATGAAGATCATTGAAATCAGACGCGTATTCTCCGCTTGGCAGCTTATAACCTTCAGGAAATTTAGGAAAAAACACACTACATCCGTGCTTTTTAGCGGCATTTTCTGCTGCTTTACGCCCTGGATTATTTGGATTCCCCACATCATCATCAGCTGCAATAGTTATCCAATGCATTGGATATTTTTCTCGAAGGATCTTAATGACAGGATCAAGGTTTCCACAGTCAAATGCAATAACTACCGGAATTCCCGTTGCTTCATAAACAGAAGCAGCAGTAGAAAAGCCCTCACAAATAAAAATAGCATTGGCTTCTTTCAGATTACCAAGAACAGAGAAACATCCCTTCTTCTCTCCTCCAGGGAGAAACGACTTAAAGCATTTTCCTTCTTCAGACAAAGAAATAAATTGGAGAGATCGAAGGTCCTCTTCTACATTTATAAGAGGGATGATAAGTGAATCATATCCTTGGAGATTTTTGCCAAATCTTGCAATATATCCCTTAACATTTTTTGCCATTAGATAAGCTGCATGATTTCCTAGTTCAGGACATTCTATTAAGGCATTGCACCAAATCTCCTTAGCTTCGTCCGAAGCCTCATCTTGGCGTTTTTGGCGCTCTTCTTCAGCGACAACTTGCATTGCCTTAATGTATTGACCTATCTCTTCTTGTTCTCCTCTAGAAAAACTTTCATTACGCTCTTTCCAAGATTGGAATATCTCTTTCCGACCTAAACTCCACGAGCCAAAAGAACAGCAAAAATACAACTTTTCTCTAAAGAGCCAATACTTTGCAACATACCACTCATCTTTTTTGGAACCCTTGCTATCAATAGAAAATCTATGAATTTCCCCATCTATTTTCAATGGACCATCGAAGGGAATTTGCTTTGATTTCATAAAACAACGGCATTCCAATTCAAGATCATAAATTGATTGAGAACTATTGAATGCTTTGCTAGTATTAGGCTCATAGTTACTTAGATTATCACTGAGAGCCGCCCCTTCCCGAGCGGCTTCAGTTTTTTGGGCCTCTATCATAGTTTGCCCCCGGCTTTATTACTTCCGGAACTACTGCTTCCTTGTATACGGTCCAAGCAAGCAAAGAACTCTTGGGGATCAATCAACACTCTTCTATAAAATCTCTTTATTGCCGTATCAAAACCCCGTTCGCTTGCATTCTGAATAATTGCTCTTAAAGCAGATTCAGAAGGCCAAGGAAACTTAGCTGCGAACTGCTTCACTGTCAAATAATTTTTTACTGATGATTCTATTGTCATTAGAGCTCCTTTAATTAGGCTACTGTTAGTACAATCCCAATTGTGCTCGAGACAAATAATTAAATAGGATAATTTCAAAGGGAAAGAGTGACTGGAGCTACTCTTTTTTATTCTTTTTTATTGCAGAAAGATATTTGTTAAAATCAGTCATTTTTTTCTGGAAGAGGTCATTTTTTAGATCACAATTAAACTTCTTACCTTTTCCTCTTGGGTGTTCTATCCTAAAATCACCCTTCCTTGCAGCTTTTTTGAGAAGGGTTATAGTAGGATTGTATAAACCAATAATCGCTCCTTGCATAATCTGCTCAGCTACCTTTATCATCAATTCTTCTTGAGTAGTTTTCTCGGGATCTGCGCTTGTCTTTCTTAGCTCTTCAAAAATAAGAGAAAGCCTACCTAAATCTTTTTGATATTTTTCTGTTTTTGTATCTTTATTATCTGGAACGGGCATATCCATCTGCGGTGCTGGAAAGTCAGAGGAAAGAATCAAGCATATCTCTGAAAATAGTCTCTGAATTATAGTATGAAAATGTTCTCGATCAAAATAGTCTTTATCAAAACATGGCAAATCTACGTGTTGTAATATGCCAGCAACCATTTTAAAAAACGCTTCTCGGCGAGCCGCATGCGCTTGCAACCACAGTTCCAAACCAGAGGCTTCAATTCTTGGCCACCATACAGAAATGATATCACCCACATAAGACCAATACTCTTGGAGACAAAGCAACTGACTCCAAAGAAATTTAGGATCAGTATCACTTCTAGTTTGAACAGAAGAAGGATTCAATTGCTTAATCAAAGTTAACGCAGAAGGGGCAAAAGTAAAATCCCACCCCTTAACAACTTTTTGAGCATAAAGCGACTTTAGTTTGTAATAGTATAAATCATATGGATAAGGGGGCTCTTTTAAAAAAGCACAGCTTCCTTGTTTCTTAACTTCTTCTAAAATTTCATTTAAAAACTGCAAGGTCGCCGAATCATCTTCAGAATGTGTATGAATCTCATTGACAGCACATGACAGCTCTCTATATGCATGATAAACTAAATAACTCTCTGCTTTTAGTTGATTATTCCAATCCGTAACTATATCTTTCGTCGCAGGATCCCAGTGCAAAAAAGGCAATAATCTGTCGACAACATTTTTAATAAATCCTTCATTACTTTTTCCGTCTTTAATTATGCTCCATAATTCTTGAAACTTGTTTTTAAAACCATTAATAATATGATTACTCAGCATCTTGTTCTTCCTCAATAAATTTTCTTTGCGTGCGCTCCATTAAATTTGCAATGTGTTGTTGGCTATAGTGCGCATATCGACGTGTCATATGCGGAGAGCGATGTCCTAAGATAGCCATAAGTTCGCCCTGTGTCGCGCCCATCATTGCCATGTAGGATGCAGCCGTATGTCTTAAATCATGAAAACGGAATTTTTCAATCGCTGCTTGTTTTAAAGCGGCTTCAAAGGCATAACGAATCTTAGCCACTTCAGCCCCCTCTCTATTGTAAATAGCCTTGAATATGCATTCCTTTGAGAGTCTTCCAAAATTAGGAGAAGCCTTTAAAGCTTCTTCAACTTCGTTTGTAAGAGGGATAATCCTTCTATCTCCATTTTTTGTTTCATGGAGGGTGATCGTTCTAGAAGAAAAATCGATGTCTTCCCATTTAAGATTGATGATCTCTCCATGACGCATGCCTGTAGCAAGAGCTATGCGTACTACTGTGAATAAGTAGGGATTGGAAGAATTCCTGCATGCAAGTAAAAGCCTTTTAATTTCATCTTCGCTTAAGAAGCGCTCTCTCCCTTTTCCTTCTTGAGGTTTTGATATTTTGTCCATGGGATTTTCTTGAATCCATCCCCATTCTTTTACGGCTATGCCTAACGCTTTAGAAAAAGCTGCAAGGTAACGATTAACAGTTCCCCCGCTTCGCTGTGACTTTCTATAAGTGACTCCACCAAGCAATTTATCACGGGATGCTGCAATTTGAGATGGGGTTAAATCTGCAAGGATTAAATGGCCTAATTCTTCTTTCCACCACAAAACAAGAGCTGTATTTTTCTTTTGATACTTCGGGGATTTGGGAATCCATTGTTCGATAAAGCGATCAACAAGCTCCCCTACCGTGTGTTTTTTAGATTCTGAGGTGCGGAAATGACGCCCATCGCGGATGGAGGACTCGATATCCTGCACCCATTTTTTGGCAAGGGTTCTTGTACGGAAGGATGCTCGTTGAGGAACGCTTCCTCTAACACGTACTTCGGCATGATAACTTGTAGTTCCATCTTTTTTAGATACTTCTCTAATCGATCCCATAGGTCTCCAGAACAAAGTGGTATAATGTAGCAAAACCGCCCTTAAAGCAGCAAGCAAGGGATATGAAATCCCCTGCAAAAATCATTAAATCCCCAAGTAAATCAATCACTTGAAGATTCGATGCAGTGCAAATTACGCAGTTTTTACGCACTTTAGAAAAGTTTTGTCGACTTTTGGGAGAATTTCTGATTAAAGAAAAAATGGAAATAGACAGACAATCGATTGCGCCAGCTTGTGCTAGTTTCGTTTGGCCGAGTGCGTAAAATTTGCGTAATTTGAGTGTCTTTAAGTGTGATTTTTGAAGCTGATTTTGGATGCAGTTTTGTCTATGAAATTTGGGGGCAGTTGGACTCGAACCAACGAATACCGAAGTAGAGGGATTTACAGTCCCTTGCAATTGCCGCTATGCGATACCCCCGAAACAGAGAAAGGAGAGAAACAGATATGCTGGAGAAAGGAATTGAACCCTCAACCGTCCGATTACAAGTCGGGTGCTCTACCAATTGAGCTACTCCAGCAAAAGTTGTAAAACTTATAACAATTTACACTTTTTCACACAAGCACTATTCGTTACATGATGGGATTTTTTTCGTCATCCTGTTCTGGTTTTTTCGCAGGAGGAACTAGAGGCTGGACGTTTTTTAAAAGGGTCGAAACTTTTTGCAATTTATTTTCAAGATTGGGGTTTTTGTTGAAGTCTGAAAATAGCTGAGCATTGATCTTTTTACGCGACATTTTCTCTTCGCAGCACTTCTTAAATTTTTTGCCAGATCCACAAGGGCAAGGGTCGTTACGTCCTACTTTCTTTTCCATGATTGAGCTCCTTAATTATTTGCTAAGCAGTATAGGGGAATCCCTTGTTCTATAAAAGGAAAATGTCTTTTTACTTTGCCTGTTTCCCTTTGCAGCAAAGCAAGTTGTTTACAGTTAGTTTTCTCGCATCTTCTGGTAAATCGGTGCGTTTTAAAAGTTTTTCATACACTTCAGAAGCCTCATCATATTTTCCTAACATAAAGGCGCAGTTGGCATACTGCAGGGAAATTCCATAGTGGTAAATCCAGTGCTCCACGTACATTCCATCACTTGGCATAAGGATAGAAAGGCCTGCTTTTGCAACAATATACCCTAAAACAAAAGTTTTATTTTTAAAAAAGTAATCTGCAAGGCGGTAAAGGGGTTCTGCCCGCGTTTGATCACTTTCAAAGGCTTTACTATAGTTTTTTAAAAATATCTCTTGAGGTTTTTTAAGATGTTCTTGGAGCTTACCCGCTGTATAAAGCGACCAAAAAACTTCTTTATCCCACACCCCTTTCATAGAAGCTCTTCTTTCATAATTTTTTATAGCCAGCTCATACTCCTCTGCATTGTGGTAGCTTTGCGCTAGATAAAAAACATAGCGCGCATTAGAAGGGTCTTTTTCAAGGGCTTTTTCTAAAACAGCTGCGTCTTTATAGTATTTTTTAGGGTCTTTTGAGCGGTTGCCATCTGAATCTGTAAAAACTCTCATCGTTTTAAGCACCTCAGAAGTTTTAGCATCAGAGGGAACAAGAAGATATTCATGCAAAACATCTCTCCACGCCCACTTAAGGTGATTATTTACCAGAAAAAACCGGTGATATTCTGAAAACGTTGTGTCTGAATCGCGCACCGAAATATAGTAATAATCTTTATCTAAAGCAGGTTTTACAAAATCAGGACCCAAAACAAGCTTTTCATCGGCGTCCATAAAAAGAATGTAATCGCCCTTATCAAAAGCCAGAGATAAAGCCTCATCCCGATTATGTCCAAAATCTACCCATGGGCGCTCATAGAGCTCCCCCGGAATATCTTTTAAAAACTCTTTAATGATTTTTTGTGTGCCATCTGTTGAGCCTGTATCGACAATCACCCAATAGTCTATATGATTTTTTACAGATTCTAAACATCTTGTAATCACGTGGCTTTCGTCCTTAACAATCATATTTAAGCAAATGGTTTTCTCTGCAAAAGAAGGAAGAACGAAAGAGAGGAAGAGTAAAATATATTTTATCATAGAATTTCCTGTTTTTATCTAGAATTTCAAAAACGGAAAAAAAAGTCGACTTCGATCTTTTGAGTCTGTAAAATGCCTGTCTTGAGCCCATAGATGCAAACAATAAAAATAAACAAAGAGAAATAAATTTTTCTCTCTTTCTTCTCTCTGTGGTTTCTTGTCTTCTGTGGTTAAAAAAATGCAAGTCTTTGAGTACTCAAGTGTTAGCCAAAGATTTAACCACAGAGGGAAGAAACCACAGAGAGAAGAGAGAGAGAGAAACAGAAAATCGTAAAAAGTGGAGCACTCAAGACCCATGCAGTTAAATATATTTACTCCTAAGCTCCCTGTTGCAGCGCCTCCTTGGACAAAGCTTGGTAAAAGGCTTGAGAGCCTTTGCCGCAAAGCTATTTTTGAGCTTTCTCTTCTTGAGGGAGTTACTAAGGTAGCTGTTGCTTTAAGCGGAGGCAAAGATAGCCTGACGCTTCTTTACTTACTGAAAGCCATCTCGGGAAGAGGGATCCAAAACTTCGAGATTATTGCTATCCACGTGGGAGGAGCTTTTTCTTGTGGAGCCGGAATTAGTGAAAAATTCCTCGAAGGCATTTGCAAAGAGCTAGGGGTTAAGTTAATCATTCGGGAAGCTACGCAAAAACTTGAAGACCTTGAATGTTATAGCTGCTCAAGAAAAAGGCGCACGCTTATTTTTAATGCAGCGAAAGAAGAAGGAGCTACAGTTATTGCTTTTGGACACCATAAGGATGATAGTGTGCAAACCCTTCTTATGAACCTTTTGCACAAAGCAGAATTTGCAGGAAATTTAGCTAAAGTGCCTATGCAAGACTATGGAATCACCATTATTCGTCCCTTGATATTTATTTTAGAAGACGAAATTAAAGAATTTGCTAAACTTTATAACTTTAATAGAATTGTCTGCGGCTGCCCGGTCGGACAAAATTCTCTTAGGAAAAAAACAAAAGAGCTTATTGAACAAATGAAAGAACATTTTCCCAATGCTTTAGAAAATCTTTTTCAAGCAAGCTTGGAATATGGCTCAAAGAAAGCTGAAAAACGGTAACTCACATTATGTATATCTATGAACTTGCAGCGATTGTTTGCTACTTCATTATTTTATTAATCGTTGGTCTTTTATCTTATAAAAGACATCTTTCAGCTGCCGATTTTATTATCGGCGGTAGATCCTTAAATTACTGGTTAACAGCTTTAGCTGCCCATGCAAGTGATATGAGCAGTTGGTTATTTATGGGCTACCCCTCCATCATTTTTATAGGAGGGCTTGCAAATGCATGGACAGCTGTTGGCCTTGCCTTATTCATGTATTTAAATTGGCAGCTTGTAGCCCCAAGAATTAGGGTAGCTACAGAGCAATATAATAGCCTTACATTTTCCTCTTTTTTTGAAAGCAGGCTAGCTGACACATCTGGCGTTATTCGGATATTTACTGCCATCATGTCTCTTATTTTTTACTCCATCTATATCTCTGCTGCTCTTGTTGGCTTAGGGATTTTACTACAAACGCTCTTTGGCCTTCACTTTGCGCTTGGCATTCTCATCGGCACTTTAATTGTTATCCCTTACGTGTTTATGGGAGGGTATCACACGCTTGCCTGGATCGATCTTTTCCAAGGTCTTTTCTTGATGGTTGTAATCATTTGCGTTCCTCTTTACATCTTAGGTTACATAGGAGGATGGGATACCATTGCTTTAGAGATGCAGGTAAAAAATATCTCCTTATCTTTATTGCCTAAAGGACCAAATCCTATACTGAACGTTATTTTTATGACAATTGGATGGGGAATTGGTTACTTTGGACAGCCTCACATCGTGACAAAATTCATGGGTATTAAAAACGTCAAAGAAATCCCTAAATCAAAATATATCGGGATGTCTTGGATGGTTCTATCTCTTGGTGCAGCAACGCTTGTTGGAATTGTGGGAATTGGGTTCTTTAAAAATGGAATTTCTGATCCTGAACAAGTTTTTATTGAAATGGTAAGAGAGGTTTTTCATCCGTTTTTAATTGGCTTTATTTTATGTGCTATTTTAGCGGCTACGATTAATGCCATGAGCTCGCAAGTCCTTGTGCTTTCGTCTACTATCACCGAAGACTTTTATAAACGCTTTGCTAACAAAGATGCCAGCTCTAGAACACTTCTTATTGTTTCACGTGTAGGCGTTATTGTAGTAGCAGCTGTAGCCTTTGCTATTGCCTATTTTAGCTCACGTTCTATCTACACCCTGGTATTGTATGCCTGGTCAGGACTTGGCGCAGCTTTTGGGCCGCTCTTGCTTCTTTGCCTTTATTCCAAAAAAATCAATAAATATGGAGCTTGGGCAGGTATTTTATCCGGCGGGCTTATTGCAGGTATTTGGCCATATTTTGATCCCCACATATTTTCTATTCCAGTTCCTTCGTTAATCCCTGGATTCTTTGGTAGTTTAATCATGATCTTTATTGTCTCTTACGCAACGCAACACCTTAACGCAAAGGAAGAAAATCTATGAGCAAGAAACCCCATATTCTTATCGTTAATGACGACGGCATTCATGCTCCGGGTATTAAACACTTATGGAAAGCTCTTTTTGGGAAAGCTGACATTTCTATTATTGCACCCGCCTCTGAGCAATCAGGGATGAGTGTCGCTTTTACCTCTAAAGTCCCCTTGCATATCCGCCCTGTTGCTTGGGAAGAAAATACGCCTGCATGGAGCGTTTCTGGAACACCTGCCGATTGTATCCGTCTGGGAACAAGCGTAATTCTTGATAGAGCGCCCGACCTCATTGTTTCAGGAATCAATAAAGGAGATAATTCAGGAAGAAGCGTTCTTTTTAGCGGCACTGTAGGCGGCGTAATTGAAGGTGTGTTAAGAGGAATTCCTGGAATTGCGTTTTCTTGCGAGGAGTTTGACAACCCAGATTACGCTATAGGAGAAAAATACATCTACTCCATTGTTAAACATGTTCTAGAGCAGCCTTTACCTCAAGGGAGTTTCCTCAACGTCACATTTCCAGCACTTGGAGAAATTAAAGGTTTTAAACTCACAAGACAAGGCAAACGCTACTGGAAAGAAGAGCCACAAAAAGGACTTCACCCCGAAGGACACCACTACTACTGGCTTGGAGGCACACAACTCCACGTTGAAGAGCACGAAGAGAGCGATGTAGCAATGCTCAAAGAGGGCTACTTAACAGCCACCCCCATCCATGTAGAAGAGCTCACAGACTACAGCGTCCTTAAAACAAGAAAAGAACTCTTCGAGAACATTTATGTATAAGAACTAGAAGCCTACTACACCCTCTGCCACCGCCCATAACAAAGAGAGATAATTTTCTCTCTCTCTCTTCCTCTGTGGTTTCTTGTCTCTGTGGTTAAAAAAAATGCAAGTCCTTGCGCGCTCAAGTGTTAGCCGAAGATTAAACCACAGAGACAAGAAACCACAGAGGAAGAGAGAGAGAGAAATTTATTTCTCTTTGTTTTTTTAAATGTTGGGTTGGTCTTTTAGGTGAACATATCCGCCTAATACGACTAGCGCAATGAATACTATAGCAACAACTAATAAGCGGCCTATAAAAGGATATCTGGATACTCTACCATGCTCTTGAAGATGATTGCTGATTTTAGCAAGAGGGCCTTTGTAAATTATGCTTCTAGCTTTTGACATTAAACAACAGCGAAGACGAGCTTCTTGCTGAGTAACAAAGCAATGATCTGGCATATCTGCTTCGCCTATATTACATGCGGTGCGAATCTGAGAAATGTTTTTTAAATCAGGAACAACAATTCCCGCAATATGTAATGCGTGATTTTTACGAAAATTAAAAGGGCGCTGAAAACCAATCCACTCACGCTCAATACTATATCCATTATTTTGAGAAATAAGATTAAACCCCCCTTCTGGCGCATGCTTAACATCAATAAGAAGGCCATAATCCCCATACTTAACCTCCACATCGCTAGAAAACCAGGCTCCAGGGATGGCCTGGCTAGAAACCCTAACAAATCCTGCTTTTATCTTTTCTACAATGGATTCGTAAGAGGCCATATGGCAAAGATCTGGAAGTTCGATGCATGTCTTTTTTTTAAAAGACATAATCCACTCTTTTGTTCTTGTAAGATAATCCGATTGAATATGCCCGATACCCTCAGTTAGAATCCATCCCATGACTTTGAGTATTTGAATAGACTCCTCTTTACTCCTAGTTTCTTCAGAAGTTAGCTCTCCTCCGTAAACCGTATTAGCATATTTATCAAAGGAACGACAAGCAAGTTCTATGCACATAATAATCCATATAATTAAAAAACATAATTATATAGAAATTAAAGTTAAATTTCCACTAGTTTTTCTTTTATTAATTTCCTATTAAAGGCATCTAGACGAATAAGGGCCTCTCTTTGGGCTTTCTCTATAAGATCTTTTCCTCCTTCTATTCGATGGATTCTTTTCATCTCATTGACTAGATCGATATTAAGAAAAAAAGCCCTCTTCTCCTTCTTCTATAGGAAGATCCTCGGGATGGGCTTCTTTATAGAGCTTAGCTTCAATGATAAGATCCACAACAGATTCAAATCTTTTTTTTAATTCAGGGAACGACTTAGATAACTCCTCTCGGGTATGAATATTCTCAAGATCTAGGGCAAGTTTTTTCATTAAAGACTCCCCTTCTTTGTGATAATCTTTGAGCGAACTAGGACTGCATCCAACAAAAAAAATTAACGCCACGCTCCATGGAAATATGTGCATTTTTCACCTTTCTTTTAAAAAAAGCATAAATGTACTTGTGAAAAAAACCAAGCAAACAGTATATTGTAGGCATAAATTTACGGGCGTATAGCTCAGCTGGTAGAGCTCCTGTCTTACACACAGGTGGTCATAGGTTCGAGTCCTGTTGCGCCCATTTTCTCTTTTACTCTTGCGGGAGTAGTTCAATTGGTTAGAGCACTGGCCTGTCACGTCAGAAGTTGCGGGTTCGAGTCCCGTCTCCCGCGCACTCTCTTTTAAAATATAACAAAAAAGCAAACAAAGAGGGATAAATCTCTCTCTTTCTTCCTCTGTGGTTTCTTCCCTCTGTGGTTTATCTTTTGCTAACACTTGAGGCTACAAGAACTTGCATTTTTTTAAACCACAGAGGGAAGAAACCACAGAGGAAGAAAGGGAGAGAGAGATTTATCCCTCTTTGTTTCAGCCCTCATAATTTTCTCCTGTACTTTCTGATCATATGTTTGTATTCTGATAAAAAAAACAAGCTTGCTCTGTAGGTCCATTATGCCCATCCAAAAAACGCGTCTTCAATCGTTTATGCATCATCTAGTTAGCTATTCCTGGATTGCTGTAGGGGCATTTTTAGCCGCAGTGGCTGTTCGCATCTTTCTTCTTCCAAATGAGCTAATCGATGGCGGCATCGTAGGTATTGCCCTTATTTTAACGCGTCTTTACGGCGATCAGCTCCTTTCTTTCTTTTTAATCGTCTTAAATATCCCCTTTATTTATTTAGCCTACAGATTTATTCGGCGCACTTTTGTGATTCACATGGGCGCTGCTGTCATGTTATTTGCAGGCTTCCTAGTTGTTCTTCAAATGGCGCCTACTTTTATTGGAGATCCTTTAGAGATTATTGTCATTGGCGGTGCCATATTGGGGATTGGGGTAGGGCTTATTATTCGCCACGGCGGCTGCCTAGATGGAACAGAAATTCTTGCCATCATCATTAATCGGAAAAAGGGATTTACTGTTGGTCAAGTAGTCTTGTTTATTAACTTTTTTGTGTTTGGCGCTTACGGCTGGATTTTCCAAGATTGGCACATCGCTCTTCAATCGCTTATGACCTATATCGTGGCGTTTAAAATGATGGATCTTGTGATTGTTGGTCTTGATGAACTCAAGTCCGTACTCATTATCTCTTCTAAGCCTAAAGAGCTGAGCAATGTGATCATGAATCAGCTAGGCCTTGGACTTACCATTATGCATGGAAGAGGGGGCTTTTCAGGAGATGCTAAAGAGATTTTATTTATCATTGTAGAGCGCTTAGACTTAGCTGAGCTTAAAGAGATTGTCTTAGCAGAAGATCCCGCAGCTTTTATGGCTATAGAAAACCTGCATGAAGTTGTTTACGGCAGACAAGCGCCTCTTCCCCATAAGAAAAAAGCAAGAACTAAAGCTATTGAGAAATCTCTATGAAAGAAGATATTCCTTATAGATATCTGCCCCCTATAGCCCATGGCTCTGATGCTTGGCGTGTATTTCGGATTCTCGCTGAATTTGTAGAGGGCTTTGAGAAAATGATTTCTCTTGGGCCCTCTGTTGTTTTTTTTGGTTCAGCGCGCACTAAAAAAGAGGATCCTTACTACGAAATAGCCACAAAACTGAGCATTAAAATTGTAGACAGAGGCTTTGGCATTATTACAGGCGGAGCTGCAGGCATTATGGAAGCTGCCAATCTCGGCGCCCAAAAGGCTAGAGGTAAGTCTTGCGGGCTTTGCATTAATCTTCCTACAGAAGAAGATCCTAATCCCTTTATTGATCGAGATCACCTTTTAAGCTTTCACTATTTTTTTGTGCGCAAAGTGATGTTTGTACGCTATGCGCAAGCTTTTGTTGTGTTTCCGGGAGGCTTTGGAACTCTTGATGAACTCTTTGAAGCATTAACCCTTATTCAAACACAAAAAATTAAACAATTTCCAGTTTATCTTGTAGGCAAAAGCTACTGGAGCGGGCTTATTGACTGGCTAAAAGGGACTGTTTTAGAAAAAGGCTGCGTTTCTGCCCCCGATTTTGATTTATTCATTCTCACAGATGACTTAGACGAAATTGCCAAGGGCATTGAAGAGCGGTTCCTTAAAGTAAAAACCCTCGAAAACTTCTAAAAAAATGCATGATATTCCTTCTTCGCTTTATCGATTCCAATTAAATGAAAATTTTACTCTTAAAGAAGCCGCTGATCTTATTCCCTTTTTTACATTCTTTAGGAATAGAGGGGGTGTACTGCTCTCCTCTTTTCGAAAGCGCAAGCCCCAATGGATACGATATTACAAATCCCAATGCTCTCAATGCTCATATCGGCACAAAAGACGACTACGAGGCATTTTGTAATCAGCTAAAACATTACGAAATGAAGCAAGTGTTAGATATTGTTCCCAACCATATGGGAATTAAGGGATCTCAAAATCTTTTTTGGCTTGATGTCATGGAAAAGGGGCCAGGTTCTCCTTACGCCGGATTTTTTGATATTAACTGGACTCCTGAAAAACCTTCATTAAACGGTAAAGTTCTTTTACCCATTCTCGAAACCTACTACGGGCATATTTTAGAGAAAAAAGCCATCCAATTGTTTTGGGACAAAGGCTTTTGGATACGCTACCAAGACTATCAATTGCCCATTGCGCTTCAGTCCTATTTCTTTATTCTTAAATATATACACCAGGGTACCCCCTCAAAATGTCCAAATGAATGGTCTAGATGTTTAGGTATTGCTAAGCAATTAGAAGACTCTAAAAACGAAGAAAGAACAGCTCAAAAAAATCTATTTATCAATCTTTACAATACATCAAAATTCATTCAGTCCCAAATAGACCAAGTCATTGTCTATTTAAATGAAAACAAATTATTGCATCCTCTTCTAGAAAAACAATTTTACCGGCTTTGCCGCTTTTTAAGTGCAGGCCAAGAAATTAATTACCGCAGATTTTTTAATATTA
Organism: Chlamydiota bacterium; assembly: GCA_013288075.1. Taxonomy (GTDB): domain Bacteria; phylum Chlamydiota; class Chlamydiia; order Chlamydiales; family Rhabdochlamydiaceae; genus JABDCQ01. The sequence goes on from JABDCQ010000019.1 coordinate 21,650, forward strand.
ATGATCTTGTTGCCATTCACATGGAGAAAGAGGCTGTATTCAATACGTATCATGAGTGGGTTTTTCAGCTTTTAAAAGAAAAGAAAATCCAAGGATTGCGCATTGATCACCCCGATGGGCTTTACAACCCTTCTGCGTATTTCAAACGATTAAAAAAAGCCAATCCCCCCTTTATGATCGTCGAGAAAATTTTAGATTTTAAAGAAACGATTTCTGAAAAATGGGAAGTTGAGGGAACGGTTGGATATGAATTTATCAATATTTTAAATGGTAGTTTCATAAAAAAAGAAAATGAAGAAGCCTTTACACAAATTTATGAAGATTTCATCGAGGAAAAAGCCAATTTTTCTTCTATCCTCTATCAAAGAAAAAAGCGGTATATCAACCTCCAGATGAGAGGAGAAGTTAATTTCCTTGGAACACTCCTCGAAGAGCTTGCTTCAGAAAACCTCTATTACCGAGACTTTACAAAGATTGATTTATCCTACGCTATAGAAGAGATCATGGCCTGTTTTCCGGTTTATAGAACGTATATTCATCCCGAGGAAGAAATTGAGAAAAAAGAGCGAAACTATGTGCTTTTTGCCGTTAACGCGGCTAAAGAAAAATCCCCTGAAATTGATCCTTTTATTTTTGACTTCATTCAAAGCATTTTATTATGTGAATTTGACTACAGTAAGGAAGAAAAACATTTAGGAATCGATTTCCTTCTCAGATTCGAGCAACTTACCGCTCCTATTATGGCTAAAGGTCTTGAAGATTCCACTTTCTACATTTATAATCGCATGATTTCTTTAAATGAAGTGGGAGGAAGACCCGATCTTTTTGGACATACAAAAACAGAATTCCATCATTTCAATAAAGAAAAACTTGCAAAATGGCCGCTTGGATTACTTCCTTCCTCTACTCATGATACAAAATTTAGCGAAGATGTCCATTTTCGTTTAAATGTATTAACCGAAATCCCCCATCTTTTTGAAGAGAAAGTAAATGCTTGGAAAACCCATAATAAAAAATACAAAAAAAGAATTAAAAACTCACTTTTCCCCGATTTAAATACAGAATACTTCATTTATCAGCTGCTACTTGGCATTCCCTTTTTTCTAGACAAGGATCGTGTATGGCAAAGCGTGCTTAAAGCCATAAGAGAAGCTGGTATTTACACTTCTTGGCATCTTCCTCATGCCGCCTACGAAAATTCTGTAAGAGATTTTCTTTTTGATCTTATTACCGAAGGAAAAGAAAACCTCTTTTACCCCTCCTTTGTCCAATTCCAAGAAAAAATCGCTCTTTATGGCTATTGGAATTCTTTATCTGCTCTTGTCTTAAAAATAGGATCTTGCGGAATTGTAGATATCTATCAAGGCTGTGAAACATGGAATTTTTCTTTAGTCGATCCGGATAATCGAAAAAAAATAGATTACGCTACAGAGAAAACTGCCCTTCAAAATAAACACCAAATAGAAGCTCTTTTTGAAAATCCTTCTAAAACCCCGTTAAAACTTCTCATCACAAAAAGAGCGCTAAACTTTCGGCGGATGCATAAAGAGCTATTTTTAAAAGGGGAATATATTCCCTTAAAAACTAGTGAAGAAGTAAGCGAATATGTCATTGCCTTTATAAGAAAAACCAAAGACAAGGTATCTATTATTATTGCAGCAAGATTTTTTAGCGCCCTTACAGCAAAAAGTAAGCTGCCTATTGGAGCTGAATGTTGGGGAAAAGCATCCCTTTTTCTTCCTGAAAACCTAGAGATAGAATTTTTTGATCATATTTTTACAGAAAAAACATTAAAAACACAGAAAAACAGCTTACTCCTAGCTGACATTTTTGAAAGTCTTCCCTTCGCTATTTTATACCCAAGTTAACTCAAAAGAATAAAACAAGGAGATAAAATTTTTCTTTCTCTCTTTTCTTCCTCTGTGGTTTCTTGTCTCTGTGGTTAATTCTTAGCTAAGACTTAAGCCAAGCAAGACTTAGCTAAGAATTAACCACAGAGACAAGAAACCACAGAGAAAGAAGAAGAGAGAGAGAAAAATTTTATCTCTATGTTATTCTTCTAAGTAAGCGCCGTAGAGCAAGGCAAGATCTTCTTAAGATATGTTCCATATTCACTTGTTGCATATTTAGAAATTAGTCTTTCAAGCTGCTCTCCATCAATAAAGCCCATCTGGTAGGCAATCTCTTCAATGCAAGCAATTTTAATGCCTTGTCTTTCTTGAATGGTCTGCACATATTGGGAAGCCTTATGAAGGGCATCATGAGTCCCTGTATCTAGCCAAGCAAAGCCTCTTTCTAAAAGGCGAAGCGTTAAACGTCCTTGTTTTAAATAGGCTAAATTCACATCTGTGATTTCAAGCTCTCCTCTAGGGGAAGGCCTTAAAGAGGCTGCAATATCAATGACTGCATTATCATAAAAATAAAGACCTGTTACAGCGTAAGGAGTTTTGGGCTGAGGAGGCTTTTCTACAATGTCTTTTACTTTAAAATGCTCATCAAATTCTACAACGCCATATCTTTCTGGGTCTTTCACCTCATAACCAAAAATGGTAGCGCCTTCTTCGGAAACATGAGTGACAAGCTCTTTAAGGTTATGTCCATAAAAGATATTATCGCCAAGAACTAAGGCCACAGGATCCTTTCCAATAAACTCTTTGCCCACCAAAAAGGCTTGCGCAATCCCTTCAGGCTTAGCTTGGGAAGCATAGCTAATATTAAGCCCTAAATGAGCCCCATCGCCAAATAGGTTTTGGAAGCGATGCAAATCTTCGGGAGTAGAAATAATCAAGATATCCCTAATTTGGGCCAGCATCAAAACAGCGAGTGGGTAATAAATAAGAGGCTTATCAAATACAGGCAAAAGCTGCTTACAAGTACTTAACGTCACAGGATAAAGGCGTGTGCCCTTCCCTCCCGCCAAAATAATCCCCTTCGTTGCCATAGCTAATCCTTCCACAAAATAAGCAAAACAATACCAGGACACGCAACATAGAGGCAAGCAAGAAGAAAAATTATGAAAGATGAATTATGAATTATGAAAAAAAAGGAAAGAGGAGATAAGAATTAACAAGATGGACAAGATAAGGCAGGATATACAGGATAAAAAAAAATTAAAAAGAGGAAAAATCTTTCTTTCTTCTCTCTGTGTGCTCTGTGATCTCTGTGGTAAAAAAATATGCTAACACGTTAGATGCAATGTTCTCTCGATAATTTTTTACCACAGAGATCACAGAGCACACAGAGAGAAGAAAGAAAAAACACCTACTTCTCTTTCTTCATCCTGTATATCCTGCCTCTATCTTGTCCATCTTGTTAATTCTTATCTTCTCTTCCTCTTCATCCTCTAGATTAGGTTCCGTCGTTTTTTACGCCGAAGGAGCATCCTTCTGAAATGAGCTGGTCGATATAGGTGATTGTGTAATCGTTTGATAAAAAGCGTTCATCTTCAAACATATATAAATGGAAAGGAATTGTGGAGTGTACTCCCCCAATATGGAATTCTTTTAGCGCTCTTTTAGCAATGGCTATAGCTTCTTCCCTGTCTTTGCCTTTTACAATCAACTTGGCAATCATGGAGTCGTAATTGGGAGGGATTCTATACCCTGCATAGCAAGCGGAATCGATACGCACACTTGGCCCGCCAGGCGGTATATAATACTCTAAATTCCCAGGAGAAGGAGTAAAATTCGTCCCTGGATTTTCGGCATTAATACGACATTGAATAACATGCCCCTTAAACTCAACATCTTTTTGTTTAAGTTTAAGCTTTTCTCCCATAGCAATGCGCAATTGCTCTTTTACAAGATCTGTTCCTGTAAGCTCTTCTGTGATTGTATGCTCTACTTGAATACGGGTATTTACTTCCATAAAGTAAAAATTCTTATCTTGATCGAGTAAAAACTCTACAGTTCCGACCGAATGGTATTTAGCAGCTCTTACAATATCTACAGCATACTGCCCCATTTTTTTTTCTAAGAGCTTCACTTAAAACAGGACTTGGAGCCTCTTCAATAAGTTTTTGACGCCTTCTTTGAATAGTGCAGTCCCTCTCGCCTAGATGGATGTAATTCCCATGTTTATCTCCCATTACCTGAACCTCAATATGTCTTGGATTCATGATCATTTTTTCTAGATAAACATCAGGGTTGCCAAAGCTCGCTTCAGCTTCAGCTCTTGCTGCGGCAAACTGGCGTACAAACTCTTCCTGATCATGCGCAATTCTTATTCCTTTGCCACCGCCGCCGGCTGATGCTTTAATGAAAATAGGAAATCCGTACTTCTTCACTTCTTTAAGTCCTTCCTGCACATCGCTTACAATCCCTGGAGATCCTGGAATTGTGGGGCACTTCACGCTTTTTGCAATCTCTTTAGCTCTTGATTTATCTCCGAGTAAAGAAATGGTATTAGGAGAAGGGCCAATAAAATTAAGTCCGCAACTTTCACAAATGGAGGCAAAATTAGCATTCTCGCTTAAAAAGCCGTACCCCGGATGAATGGCATCAGCTCCTGTGATTTCGCAAGCAGAAATAATATTAGCAATCTTTAAATAGGATTTTGCTGAAGGGGCTTCTCCAATGCATATCGCTTCATCGGCATAAAGAACATGAAGAGCTTCAGCATCAGCTTCAGAATACACAGCAACTGTCTGAAGACCTAAGTCATGACAGGCGCGGATAATTCTAACAGCGATTTCTCCCCTATTTGCAATAAGTACTTTTTTCATTAAAAACTCTAGAGCTTAAGGTTAAACAATACGAAACATTTTTGTGCCAAATTCTACAGGATGTCCGTTACTGACACAAATTTCAGCAACAACACCACTTACACCAGATTTCACTTCATTCATCACTTTCATCGCTTCAATGATGCATAAAACAGTATTCTCTTCTACGCGATCGCCCACTTTAACAAATATAGGATCATCAGGAGAAGGAGAGGAGTAAAACGTTCCTACCATGGGAGATGTGACATAGCGGCCTTCCACCTTTTCTTCTTTTTTCTCTTGCTCTGCAGAAGATTTAGAAGAAATTTGAGGGGCATGCGTTTCTTTCATGTGAATAACTGGGGGATGATAAACGGGATGAAAACTAGGATGTGATTGTGTATGAGGGTGCACTTCATCAGCTTTTTCTAAAGTCAACTCAAAGCCATCTTTTTCTTTTACGCTGAGTTTTTTAAGACCTGCGCGTTCCATCGCGGCCATCAGTTCTTTAATTTGCTTAAATTCCACTAAAATTCTCCTTAGACACGTTGTATATATTCATTTGTTTGGGTATCAACTTTAATGATATCCCCGGTTTCTACAAATAAAGGCACCTCAATTTTGGCACCTGTTTCAATGATAGCAGGTTTCGTAGCGTTCGACATAGGGGAAGGTGCTTCTCCTGTATCGGCCTTCACAACCATAAGCTCTAAATACTGAGGAAGCTCAATAGAAAAAATGGAATCGCCATAAAACATGGCCTTAATCTCTATTCCTTCTTTGAGATAGTTTACCTTATCTCCAATGACCTCTTTAGGAACAAGAACCTGCTCTAAATTTCCTGTATCAAGAAATAAGTAGTCTTTTCCTTCGAGATATAAGAATTCAAGCTTTCTTTCTGTGAGAGTGACATCTTGAATCGATTGGGTAAGCTTAAAATTTTTCTCGAGAGTTTCATTGCTTGTTATGCTCTTTAATTTGGTCTTGATAAAGGGGACGCCCTTTGCGACAGTGACTTTAACACAGGACTCCACACGATAAACCTTATTATCAACCGAAATAATGATCCCCGGTGTCAACTGATTACTTGTAATCATCTGTTCCCTATATTGCTATTTAATGATGTTTTTTATCTCGGCAAGGCTTGAAATGGAATAATCCACGTCTTCTTTTGGCTCAAGGTTGTTTTTCCCTCTCCCAAAACGGATATGCACAGTTTTAAAGCCAAGCTCCTTAGCAGGAGATAAATCAAGAGAGATCTTATCGCCACAGACAATCACATCTGTAGCAGCAAAACCTAATTCTTCAACAATTGCTTGATAATGAATTTTTTTATTCTTCTCTTCTGTGACAATGATCTTACTAAAAATTGCAGAATCAATACCAGCTTTTTTCATCTTCTCACGCTGCCTTAAGTCTTTACCTATTGTGACAAGAGCAAGCTGGTGCATATTTTTTAATTCAGCAAGCAGCTCAAGTGCTGCTTCTAGAGGAAATATAGGGATATCTAAATCATCGCTCTCGTAGAGCTCTTTAACTCCCAATTCAAAATAACGCTCTTCAATATCATGCATTTCAGCAAACTCTAGAAGAGCGTCTCTAGCTGTTTTAGCAAGCTCGTTTAACCGTTTAAGAAGGCTTAAGCTAGAAGAAAAAGAATCGAGTTTAAGCCCAGAAGCCTGCATCTTAATAAGGGCATGCTCAAGCTTAATGGGAGTGATGGAACCTGAGGTGTCAATAAGCGTATCGTCTAAATCAAAGATGATTAACAATTTTCATTAACTCCTGTGCTAATTTTGTAGGATTATGGCGAATTAAATTTCTTTTAATCAGATCTTTTCCATGCTCTTCTTTTAACTCTCCTAAAAGGGGAGCCAAAATCACTCTATCGTCATTTAAATCATTGCGCACAAGATCGCCTTCTTCCTCATACACTTTAATCAGCTCTTCTGGAGGCTCTTGATTGTTTACAAGAATATAATTGAAAATGTCTTCTCCAATAAATTCAATCACCTGCTTAAGATAATCCCCCACAGTAAATTTCGTTGTTTGCCCTTTACGATTCATCAAATTAACAACAAAAATTTTCTTGGCATGGGAAGCAACTAATGCTTCGCGCACACCTTCTACAAGAAGATTAGGAATAAGAGAAGTATGCAAACCGCCCGGGCCCATAACAATTAAATCTGCTGTGGCTATTTCATCTAAGGCATGAGGATTAGCTTTAGGATAAGGCTCTAAATAAATACTTTTATAGCCCTGATCAATCTCTTGAGACAGATAAATCTCTTTTTCCCCCTCTAAAACCTTACGGCTATTAAGAATCATTTTTAAGCGGACTTGGTGCGTTGTAACAGGAATGACTTTTCCCTTAATATTTAAAATCCTGCCCACTTCTTCAACAGCCTTCTCAAAACTCCCTGTGACTTTTTCAAGAGCAGAAAGAAGAAGATTGCCAAAGCTATGCCCCCCTAGCCCCCCATTTTCAAAGCGGTAATTCATTAAACTGCGCATCAACCGAGAAGAATCTGAAAGAGCAACTAAACACTGCCTTACATCGCCAGGAGGCAAAACGCCAAGCTCATCGCGCAAAATCCCTGTACTTCCTCCATCATCTGCCATAGAGACAATGGCGCTAATATCAACATCGTAATTTTTTAGTCCCTTTAAAACCGCAAAATTTCCTGTACCGCCTCCAACTACAACAATCTTTTTCATCTATTTGGCTCCTAATTTTTTGAGAGCTCCAATAGCGTCTTTCATATTTGGAGTGTTAAAGAGATAATTTCCTGATACAAGAACATTAGCCCCCGCTTCTACGCACTGCTTTGCTGTTACATCTGTGATGCCGCCATCAACTTGAATATCAAAAGGAGGCAGGCTTAAAACCTCTTCAGGTGTTTTGGCACTCACCCCTTTTTGCCTCACGCTCAATGTATTACAGAGATCGCGGGTAAAGGCTACCTTTTCAAGCATCTCAGGCATAAAGGCCTGCCCGCCAAAACCAGGATTTACCGTCATAATGAGGATAAGGTCGCACTTATCTAGATATTTGGGGATAAAAGACTCAGAAGTATCAGGACAAAAAGCTAAACCGGCCTGAACACCGCATTTGCGGATATAATTAAGCGTATCTTCTACAGCCTCAGTAGCTTCAAAATGAAAAGTGATCCGATCAGCCCCTGACTCCACGAGACGCTCTATATAGTCAAAAGGATTATAAATCATCACATGCACATCTAAAAATAGATTAGTCGCCTTATTAATCCCTGCTACAGCTCTTGGGCCAAGGGTCAAATTAGGGACAAAATGGCCATCCATAATGTCAATATGTATAGCATCAGCGCCCGCTGCCTCAATACGCTTAGCTTCTTCGGCCAAACGACCAAAATCGCCAGAAAGTATAGAGGGCTCAATCTGTATAGGCCAATTTTTCATAGGTGTTCCTCAAAATTACATTAAATTTAAGGTTTTTAGGCCCCAAAAGTCAAGCAATTAGGGTTTTCCTATAAAAAAACAAGACAATTGAATTATATTTAATAATTTTATATAATTGAATAAAAAAACAAATAGAGAATTAATGACAATTGAATATAAAATATCAATTATTGAAACAAATCAATATCAAAATACAGCAAACTATCTAGAAAAATGGGAACAAATAGCCCTAAAAAAGAAAGAAACCACCACCCCAAAGGAAAAGCCTCTTTTTGAAGATGCGGCCTTAACGTGCCAAGACATTGCTAAAAAGCTTAAAGAGCCAAGCAAAAAGTTTTTTAGTGCAGTCTATGCAAGCCTTGATAAAGAAGGAATCATTCAAGGAATTGCTTTAATAAAAATAGGAAATTTTTACTCTAAAGACCCCTCAAAAACAAAAACCTATCTGAATCTTTGCTATCTTGCTACAAATCCAGAGAGCTTGCGCGCAAAAGGAGTAGGCTCCTCTTTAATGAAGCACCTGATTGCACAAAGCTCCCAAGCCAAGCTAGAAGGCATCTATCTAGAAAGCGGCCCCACAGCCAAAACCTTCTACCAAAAAAAGTTTGCCTTTAAAGAACTCAAACACCCCCTAAACGCCCAAGACGGCATCAAACAAGACGGCCCCCACCCCATGCTCCTC
>JABDCQ010000020.1 GCA_013288075.1 Chlamydiota bacterium
TAAAAACCAATGACTAAGAAAGCCTCTTTTTAACCCAGTTTTTGTTCTTCTTGTCCTATTTGTTTTTGAGGAATAAGATGGCTTTTGTTGTAAAAAACTTGAGTAAAAAAGGAGCAGATATGAAAACGTTGTTTTCTTGCGCTATTCTAGGCATATGTTTAGCAAGCACTGTAAATGTTAATGGAGTTCCTCCTGCATTTACACAGCTACACGATAGTAGTTTTAAATCACCTACTACACAAATTTTTGTGCAAAACACAACATGCACAGGAAGTATAAATCTTGTTGCAAGACTCGAAAGTGGAGCGATAGAATATTACAATGGTACGGCTTGGCAAGAGCTACATAACAGTGGATGGGGAAGCTCAATCACACGCATGCATGTAGATTGGTCTACAGGAGCTCCAATAGTTCTTGTTGGATTATCTTTGGGCTCTGTTGAATATTACGTCAACGGAAGCTGGACCGAATTTCACGATGCAAGTTGGAAAGCCCCTATTACCCAGATGGCTGTAAACTGGAATAGCGGAGATCCTCACATTGTTGTTGCTCTTGCAACAGGAGCTGTAGAGTACTATGTAGGAGGATCTTGGACTGAGCTCAAAAATACTGATTGGGACGCTCCTGTTACACAAATGAGCGTGGACTGGTCCCAAACAAATCCTCGCGTTGTTGCAGGGCTTGGCAGTGGAGCTGTAGAATATTATGTAGGGGGAACCTGGATAGAATTACATAATAGTAGCTTTGTATCTCCTGTTACGCAAATGTCTGTGGATTGGTCGCATGGAGCACCAAATGTTCTTATGGGGCTAGGATCCGGAGCTGTTGAGCACTTCAATGGAACTTCAGGAACCTGGACACAATTGCACGATGCAACATGGGGATGCGCCGTTGAAAAAATGTCGGTTCATTGGAGTAATGCTAAATTTCCTAGCGTTGTTTTAGGACTTAGCAATAGCTATAATGCAAGTAGCAATGTTGGATCTGTAGAATATTATAATGGGAACATGTGGAAACAGCTTAATTCCACGTCATGGAATGCGCCTATCTCTAATTTGGCTGTAAATTGGGTTAATGGAAGTCCTGCCACGATTGTTGTAGGTCTTGGTCTTCAATGGTCAACAGGACAAAAATGGATTACAGGAGCTCCTCTTGCAGTAGAAAGCCCTACCTATGTTGCTATTTACACAAGCTCAAATAATACATGGACAACAACTGCTTCAGAGACTAACCCCATCAGTGCAATGGGTGTCACTTTTTGCAGTAGCGGATGGCCTTCTATTGTTTATGGACTTGGTGTGAATCAAGCGAATTTCTATAACTTTGGAGGACTTGGTCCCGACGCCTATAAACTATTTTGGAATGGCAGATAGGAACTTTTATTCAAGGGTATAGGTTAGCCTATACCCTATTTCATTTTCTAATGTTTCATCCAGCTGGGAATTGATATAATATAAGTCGCTTAAAGAAATAGAATCGTATCTTTTTTCTTGATAAATCCCTTGAGATCTATCTCCTTTATAAAAAATCACCGGTGTAAAAAAGGGATTCATCGGCATGTTATAAAGCGCCTCTATTTCTCTTAAAAAAGCTTTCGAGTTATCTCTTACTGTTTCATATTTTACATAATAAATGTTTTTGACTTTGTCTTTCATAAGAAACATGTTTCTTATTTTGGCTGTGCGCAGCTCAAAGATATTTCGAAATGACTCTTCGGTTACAATATTGCGGTCCAATAAGGGGTTCATCGCTTGATTCTGAACAATTGTTGGATCGGAATAATCAATCAGCCAAGGAGCGCGAATAAAGGCACTAAAAGATAGCTTAAATAAACGCGCATCAGCATACCAAGGAAGCATATTTAAACTTCTTGCCCAATCATAGGGATCTCTAAACACAACGATGAATAAGTACTCATCTGTGCCATCGAGGGTGTAATGCTTAGGATCGCCCAAATACTCTTCAATAGGAAGATCGTACCAAGGGGGGAAATGTTTATGAATAAAAGGATCGTAATCAATTTTTGCCTTAGCATTTAACTGAATAAGGCTTTGTACGTAATTGCTTCCGGAACATCTCTCTGAGAAAAAAACAAGCTTTGTTACAGGCTTTTTCCCCTCGTTTTTTGCAAAAATACCACACTCTAGAGAGCATAAGTGAGAAGTCACAAAAAATAGAGGCAAGGCAAGGACTCTTAACGCATGATTTTTCATGACAATGACGTTAGTTATTAAAAAAGAAGATTCTAGAGAAGAAGATTCCAAGATGTCAAGAGCATACACAAAACCTAAAGTCTCACATAAGCAGAGCCGCGCCCCTTGCCAATTTTTTTGATTTTGCCAAGTTTAATAAGAGCATTAAGTCTTCTTCCAGCTGTTGTTCGAGGAAGATTTAGATTTTTTATTAAATCTGCTACTGTAACTTCTGCGGATAAATTAAAAAGCTCCAAAATGGGTTCAAATTCATCGTAGCTTGATTTTTCAATACTATTTCTTGGAAGAATGCATTTTACAAAGCCTTCCCCCTCAATGATAGAAGGTTCTTGTAAATGCCTTTCTTTGTAACTTTTAAAAATAGTAATAAATCCGGATCCTAATTTCTCAATATAGTTAGCCTCGCGAAAAACTTTGCAGATAGCAATATTTCTAATAAAACTAAGCCCTAATTTAAAGTTTTGAAGATTTAGTGGGCCAAAAAAAGTTCCGGGACTAAAAAATTCAATCCGATTCTGATAGATTGCAATTTTTGAAGGGCTTCTTGAATGATAATTTCGATGAACAATCATGTTTAAAAGCGCTTCGCGTATAGCTTCCATGGGAATTTCAAGTGTTTCTTCTCGGCGCGGACCTTTGATTGTAAATGATTTGGATAATCGGCTGACAATAAAATCAAAAGCTCTATCAAATTGCTCAAATAGACTACCAGTGCAATCAATGGAAGCTATAGCTTCCCTTCCTTCAACTCCTTTAAAATGAGAACAAATAATCATGGCTTCTGAAAAAAAATGCTGCGGGTTTTTACCGAATAAAAGAATACCTGCAGTTGTCGCATAGGTATGGGCATGTTCTTGAGTAATTAAATAATAAGAACTTAGAAGTTCCGCGCATATTTTAGCGGGCTTTTCTTCATCCCTCATAAGCAGAAAATCTTTAATTTTTTTGCGATCTAAATCTTCTTCGGTTGTTTGGTAAACAGGCATTGTATCGTAATGTTTTCCCCGGGCCTGCCATTTTAGCTCTTCAATTAAATCTAGAGTAGCGCGCAAGGTTACCGGCCCCAGCCGAATGTAAGTACCCTTATCTAATCCTTCTGACTTTCTATAATACGGCTTGTTTGTTCCCGAAGAGACTTCGATGATAAGTATTGTTTTATCATCAATTGCCTGAGTGTATATAAGAGGTAAAATTGGGGGCGTTGAGGCCTCATAGATAGACTTGCTAAGATATTCAATGGCATTTGCTGCATCTTCTGTAGAAATTCCTATAATTGCGCCGTTGTTAGCAACGCCAACAATTAGCTTTCCCCCATTTTGATTACAAAATCCAATGACCGTTTTAATGATTTGGTCATTTTTGGGAATTTCCCGCTTAAATTCAAGAATGGATGATTCTAGATTTGGATATTTCATAGCCTTATCTTACAATAATGGGTCATTTGAATCAATTTATTTCATATAATTGACCCAATTAACCCACTTATACAAGCGTGGGTTAATTTTATGCCACTTAATACCAACGACTTGAATATAAAATGACCCATTCTGACTAAACAAGACATACGCCTAAAAAAATACCGTCCATATTTATCAAGCCATCTCTTCTTCAATATCGATGGAAATAGGAGCAGTTTTTTCCATTCTTATGTTTCGATAGATTCTCACTGCCTAATTGAAATGATATGAATGATATGAATGATATGAATGATAATTTTTTTTAGTTTATTAAAAACCGAATCCGTTCTAGAACAGTCTCTGCATCGTCCTCGTGGCCCTCTCGACGGTGTAACCTCTTGTATTCCAATTTTCGACGTCGGAAATTTATCAACAGACCAATTGGCAGTTGAGAGACCTTTAGGTAATTGAATAACTGTGCCTGATGCTCTCCGACTAAACTTTCGCAACATTTCAGTTCAACGATGACCGTCTTTTCTACAACCAGGTCTGCACTATATCGACCAACTATGATGCCCCGGTATGCTACCTCAAAGGATTGCTCTGTTTCAACTCGCAATCCCTTCTGTTTCAAGGTGATCAGAAGAGCATTTTTGTAAATTCGCTCCTGAAATCCGGGCCCTAGCTCCTTCATCACCTCAAAACTGCAGCTCAAAATGCTCCCTGTTAATTCGGAGTGTGGCAAATTATTTCTTTCTTCATCATTCATATCATTATATCATTTCTTTGCCGCTCGGCTTGTACGTTTGCACCATGCTTTTAACCAGAAGTTGGCTCGCTCTTGATCACTTTATTATCCTCAATCATCAAATATTGACTTTTATTTTTTTGAGGAAGAAAATAAGCTGAAAAAACAGGGAATATGTCTAATATAATTGAAATTAATAATATTTCAAAATGTTATAAACGCGATAAAAAGACGATCTACGCCTTACAAGAAGTTTCTATTGAGATTGCCAAAGGAGATGTTTTTGGAATTATAGGGCTTAGTGGCGCTGGAAAATCAACACTCATTCGCACGCTTTCTACTCTTGTGACTCCAAGTTCTGGAAAAATTCTTTTTTCAGGCAAAGATATTGCCCATATGGATAAAAGAGAACTTCTTGCATTTCGCAAAACAATAGGGATGATCTTTCAACACTTTAATCTGCTAAGCTCTCGAACAGTTAGGGGAAATATTGCCTATCCTTTAGAAATTGCTGGCGTTTCTAAAGAAGAGATGGAAAAGAGAGTTGATGAGCTTCTTTCTCTTGTTAATCTTAAAGAGAAAAAAGATGCGTATCCTGAAGAATTAAGCGGGGGAGAAAAACAAAGGGTAGGGATCGCAAGAGCGCTTGCAAATGAGCCGCATGTCCTTCTTTGTGATGAAGCGACATCTGCTCTTGATCCTAAAACAACGCAAGAAATTTTAAGGTTATTGAAAGGCATTAACAAAAACCTTGGGGTTACAATTGTTTTGATCACCCATGAAATGGAAGTGATTAAGCAAATTTGTAATAAAGTAGCGGTCATTGAAGGAGGCAGAATTGTAGAAGAGGGGCTTGTCGCAGATATTTTTGCAGATCCTAAGCACCCTACCACAAAGCATTTTCTACAAAATGCTTCTCATGACATTCCTTTAGAATTTTTTAAAGAGCCCTCTTCAAATAGAAAACTTTTACGCCTCAACTTTAAAGGAAAAGCTGCTAATGAACCGATTATTTCCGAAATCATTAGAAAGTTTAACGTAGATGCCAACATCTTGCTTGGCTGGATTGATCATTTACAAACGCTAACTGTAGGCACATTAATTATTGAGCTTACAGGTTCTTCAGAAGGGATTGAAAGCTCCTTAAATTATCTAAGAGAAAAAACAGTGCATTACGAGGTCATTGAAAATGAACACAGCTAATATTGAACTTGCTCTTAACCTCTTGCCTCTGCAGCTTTGGAATACTCTTTATATGGTGTTTGCGTCGGCTTTTTTTGCTACGCTTATTGGTTTGCCTATGGGAATTATTTTAACTATTACAAGCAAAGGGCATATCAAGGAGAGTCCAAAAACTTATAAAATACTAGAGACACTTGTAAATATAGGCAGATCTTTTCCTTTTGCTATTCTTATGGTAGCTCTTATCCCTTTTACAAGATGGATTGTAGGAACAAGTTTAGGCACAACAGCCTCTATTGTTCCTTTAACCATTGGGGCGGCCCCTTTTATCGCAAGGCTGATTGAGACAAGTCTTAAAGAAGTAGATAAACATATCCTTGAAGCGGTAATTGTGATGGGCTCAAACCCTTTCCAAATCATTACCAAGGTTTTGCTTCCTGAAGCGCTGCCTTCTATAGTATCTGCCATAACAATGACTACGATTAATCTTGTAGGGTATAGCACAATGGCCGGATTAGTAGGAGGTGGGGGCCTTGGTCAAGTAGCTATTCAGTATGGATATAATAGATTCAATACCTTTATTATGATTGTGACTGTGACTCTCCTTATTTTACTTGTCCAAATACTTCAATGGATAGGTGGGTATATCAGAGAGTCCATTCTTAGAAAAAGAGGAAAACTTTCCCATGATTAAAACTTGGCTATTCACCTTATTAACCCCTCTATTTTTTTGGGGTTGCAGCTCTTCTAAAGAGGGCTTAAAAATTATCGCTACCCCTGTTCCTCACGCAGAGATGCTTGAATTCATTAAACCCGATCTTAAAGCTCAGGGAATCGATTTAGTGATTATTGTCACAGACGATTATAATATGCCAAATAGGGCTCTTGCTAATAAAGAAGCAGATGCCAATTTCTTTCAGCATATCCCGTTCCTCGATGAGCAGATTAAGCAATTTCACTATCCCATTGAAAGCCTTGCAAAAATTGAAATTGAGCCGATGGGAATTTATTCTAAAAAAATCACTTCTCTTACTGAATTAAAAGACAGAGGGGTTGTTGCTATTCCAAACGATCCAACAAATGAAGCTAGAGCACTACTCTTTTTACAGACCCAAGGAGTGCTTGAATTAGACAATCCAAATAACGCCCAAGCAACCATCTTAAACATTGCAAAAAACCCTAAGAATCTCAAATTTATAGAAGTAGATGCCGCCATGCTGCCTCGCTCTTTAGACGATGTAGAAATAGCTGTGATTAATACCAATTTCGCCCTAGGAGCTAATCTATCTCCTTTAAAAGATGCTCTAGCTTTAGAAAAAAAAGATTCTCCTTATGCTAATATTATTGCTATTAGAATAGGGGAGGAAAATCGCTCTGATATTCAGGCTCTAAAAACAGCGATGACCTCTGAAAAAATGAAAGAGTTTATCTTAGAGAAATATAAAGGCGCTATAATGCCCGCTTTTTAAAAAAGGCGCCACCAAAATGGCGCCTAAAAAAGTGATTAAGAGTTACTTACAGTAAGCTGATCATTAACCCCTGAAACGCCAGAAACGTTTTTAACCATTTTCACAACTTTGCTTCTTTCCTCTTTATTAACAACAGTCCCTGTTAATGTGACAACGCCATTATTGGTTGTTACAGAGATCATTCTAGCACTTGCTGATAAAGAGCCTTCAGCCATAAGTGTTTTCTTTACTTGGGCTGTAACTTGCCAATCAGAAGTTGTTTCTGCTGACTTCTGATTATTACTCTTACTGTTATTTGAATCGTTTGTGCACGATACGCACAATGCAAGAATAGCTGGAACTAACAAAAGTTTTTTCATAAAATCCTCTAAATAAATGTAAATTTATGTGACGGGCGTTACTTAAAATAATAACTATGCACCTTAAGCTCCGTATGCTGTATTTTCAGCATTTTGTCAAGAAGCCAGCAAAAAAATTCAAGAACAATGACCATAAATACCTTATAATAAAGATATTAAGAGGTGAATCGCAACCTTTCCTTGCAAATAAGGACAGAAAATGATATTCTTATCCTTATAAGGAAGGATAGAAAATGCCCATGAGAGAAATGTTACAAACCCTACAAGAAGAGTTTCAAGCCATGCTTGCACTCAGAGGCCAAAGCACTCCTCGAGACTACAAATTTCCTGAAGCAAAAAATATCATTAAAGTGGCCATTGGAATGAGACGCTCTGGAAAGACATTTTTTCTATTTCAAACTATCAGAAAATTGCTAGCTGACGGCTTATCAATAGGACACACTTTATACATCAACTTTGAAGATGACAGAATTTTGCCAATGGATCACAAAGCCATGGGCAAAATGATTGATGCGTGGTATACGCTCTATCCCGACAATCACAACCATTGCTGCTATCTATTTCTAGATGAAGTACAAAATGTTGAAGGATGGCCCTTAGTTCTAAGAAGAATTTTAGACACAAAAAACATTCAAATTTACATTACAGGCTCATCTGCAAAGCTGCTTAGCAAAGAGATCGCTACTTCCCTTAGGGGGCGTTCTTTAGCCATTGAGATCTTGCCTTACAGTTACCCAGAACATCTAATGGCCCAAAATCTCGAGCTTCCCTCAAAACCGTTTGGGAAAAAAATGTTAGATCATCATCAAAGCTACTTACTGAATTATTTCCATCTAGGAGGATTTCCCGGCGTTCAATATATGCAGCCGAGCGAACAACTTGAAACGTTACAGAACTATGTGGAAACAGTTATTTTTAGAGATATCATTGAACGTCACCACATTAGCAATGTGCCTTTATTAAAGTACTTCATTAATTTTCTGCTGAAAAATGTTGGAGCGCCTTTTTCTATTAACAAATTTTATAACGACATTAAAAGCCAAGGGCATAAAGCAGGAAAAGACACCTTATATTCCTATCTCACATACCTTGAAGATGCTTTTCTTATTTTTACAGTACCTATTTTTACAGAATCTCTGCGTCGCGCACAAACGGCCCCTAAAAAAATATATGCTATTGATAATGGACTCATTCTAGCAACCACATTTAACTTATCGGAAAACTTAGGAAAATTACTCGAAAACCAAGTCTATCTAGACCTTCGCCGCCAAGGGAAAAAAATATTCTATTATCAAACTTCTGATGGCTATGAAGTAGACTTTATCACCCAGGACAATCAAGGCAAATATGAAATTCTTCAAGTTGTCTGGGAGGCAGACGATCCCCTAACCCTCGAAAGAGAAACAAGAGCCTTAAGCCAAGCGGAAAACGAACTAGGCTTTAAAGGAAGGATCATCGACTGGGCGACATATTTACGCGAATTCTCAACATTATTAACATGAACTTTGGGCTTCTTTCCAGCATGCGGAGGCAATTTCAAAGGCTTCCTTTGTATGAATGACAAGGATTTTGACTTTTGAATCGGGAGTGGAAATTTCTCTATCTTCCAAGGAGTTTTGGCTGTTTTTTGTTTTGTCTAGCTCCATGTTTAAAAAGGAAAAAGTCTCGCATACCCTTTCTCTAATTAAAGGAGTATTCTCTCCTATTCCTGCTGTAAAAATAAGAAGATCGATCCCTTTTAAAGAAGCTATCATTTTAGCAATAAATCCGTTTAAGGTATGGATATAAATGTCTAAAGCCATTGTCGCTCGTAAATCTCCTTCTAAATGCTTTTTAATGATATCGCGCATATCACCTGAATTGCCTGAAATGCCAAGTAACCCGGATTCTTCATAAAGCTCATGAGAAATCTCTTGTACGCTCTTTTTTTTGTTTTCCAAAAGGTACAGGATAATTCCAGGGTCAATAGAACCTGAACGGGTATCCATCATTAAACCATCTAAAGGAGTAAATCCCATAGTCGTATCAATGCTTTTTCCATTTTGAATGGCACAAAGAGAAGCTCCTGATCCCAAATGGCAAATAACCATTTTTAAATCATCTGGGGCTGCATTGAGCATAACTGCACCTCTTTTTGCACAATACTGAAAACTTATTCCGTGAAAGCCATAGCGTCGAATCCCTTCTTCTACCCATTTGTAAGGAATGGGATAAATTTGCGCAGCTTTAGGCAACGTATGATGAAATGCCGTATCAAAGACAGCTATTTGGGGGATGTTTGGCAAAAGTGTTTCTAAAATCTCAACCGCTTCAAGTTCAGGTAAATTGTGCAAGGGGGCAAGAGGAGCAAGAAGCCGAATTTTCTCTTTAACTTCTTCCGTGATGTGGACACTTGAGTGAAAGTATTTACCCCCATGAACGATCCGATGTCCTATGACATCGATTTCATTAAGAGCCTTTAATACAGCTACTTTACCCTGAAATAGAAAACTCACTAAATATTTTAGCGCCTTTTTAGGGTCTTTTTCTCGGATAGCTTCCTCATGCTCTAAGCCCTTTCCATTTTTTACGCTGAGATGAGCCTCCTCAAAGGCATTTTTCCACTCTAGCTCTGCTTCCCAAAAAGGCTTTATATCCTCATGAGAAAAATCTGTAAACTGATACAAAAAGCATTTGATCGTGCTAGAGCCTCTATTTACAACCAAAATGTTCATTTGTGAAGACCCCATTTCCAATTCCGAATCTCAGGCATATCCTCTCCATACTTCCGCACATATGCGGTATGTTCAAGAAGTTTGCCCTTTAAAAATTGCTTTAGAGAAGCTGCACGAGAACCCAAATGAGGCAATCGATCGATGACAGCTTCAACTAAATGGAACCGATCTACCTCGTTCAATACGGTCATATCAAAAGGCGTTGTGGTCGTTCCTTCTTCTTTATACCCGCGCACGTGCATATAAGAATAATTGGCCCGATGGTACGTTAAATGGTGAATAGCTGAGGGATACCCATGAAAAGCAAATAGCACATGCTTATTGGGAGGGAAAATCATATTATAATCATTATCGCTTAATCCATGAGGATGATCTCTATTTGATTGGAGAGTCATTAAATCCACAACATTCACAACACGCACCTTGAGATCGGGAAAATATTCGCGCAAAAGCTGCGTTGCAGCAAGGCTCTCTAATGTAGGGACATCACCGGCAGACGCCATAATAACATCGGGCTCCGCCCCCTCATCATTACTCGCCCATTGCCAAATCCCTAAACCAGTAATGCAATGTTCAATGGCAGCATCTCTATCTAACCACTGCAGCTCTAGAGCCTTGCCTGCGATGATGACATTAATGTAATTGCGGCTGCGCAAACAGTGGTCGGTAACCGATAACAATGTGTTGGCATCAGGAGGTAAATAAATGCGAACAACATCAGCTTTCTTATTCATGACATGGTTAATAAAGCCCGGATCTTGATGACTAAATCCATTATGATCTTGTCTCCATACATGAGAGGTCAGCAAATAATTTAGGGAAGCAATAGGGCGGCGCCAAGGAATACTATGGCACGATTTTAACCATTTAGCATGCTGATTGAACATCGAATCGATAATGTGAATAAAGGCCTCATAACAAGAAAATAGCCCATGCCTTCCTGTAAGTAAATACCCCTCTAACCACCCTTCACATAAATGCTCGCTTAACACTTCCATTACACGACCATCAGGAGAGACATGATCATCTGTTTTTAAAATCTCGGCCGTAGATATCCTTTCTGTAACATCAAATACAGCACTAAGCCGATTGGAAGAGGTTTCATCTGGGCCAAAAAGGCGGAAATTTTGTTTATTGAGTTTTATCACATCGCGAAGAAAGGGGGCCATTACCTTAGTCGCTTCTGCCAAAATCGTTCCCGGCTCATCAACTCTAATTGCGTAATCCCGGAAATCAGGCATTTTTAAATCATGAAGAAGTGAGCCCCCGTTAGCATAAGGATTTGCTCCCATCCTTTTTTCTCCCTTGGGAGCAAGCTCCAGTAATTCAGGAATCAGGTTGCCTTTTTCATCAAACAATTCTTCGGGCTTATAACTTTTCATCCAAGCTTCAAGCATTTTTAAATGCTCAGGATTTGAGGCTATTTCTGCTAAAGGAACTTGGTGAGAGCGCCATGTACCTTCTATAGGCAGTCCATCCACAATTTTAGGACCTGTCCATCCTTTAGGCGTGCGTAAAATAATGAGCGGCCAAATAGGGCGTTTCCTAAAGCCTTTAGAGCGTATTTCGGTTTGAATATTTTTAATTTCAAGGATCACTGTATCAAGAGCTGCTCCCAAAAGCTGATGCACCTTTTCTGGGTCATTTCCTTCTACAAAATAAGGCTTATACCCATAGCCATAAAAAAGTTGCTTTAATTCCTCATCGCCAATACGCGCTAAAATAGTTGGTTCTGCAATCTTATAGCCATTGAGGTGTAAAATAGGAAGAACGGCCCCATCGTGGAGAGGATTTAAAAATTTATTGGAGTGCCAGCTAGCAGCAAGAGGACCTGTTTCTGCTTCTCCATCTCCTACAACACAGGTAACGATCAAATCCGGATGATCAAATACAGCGCCGTAGGCATGCGTTAAACAGTAACCAAGCTCTCCTCCTTCATTGATAGAGCCAGGCGTTTCAGGAGCCACGTGGCTAGGAATTCCTCCCGGAAAAGAGAACTGCTTAAAAAGAAGATTCATCCCCTCTTCATCTTGAGAAACATCCGGATAATACTCACTATAAGTTCCTTCAAGATAAGTATTTGCTACGATTGCAGGGCCTCCATGGCCTGGGCCTGTAACAAAAATCATGTTTAAGTCGAATTTCTTAATGACTCGATTGAGATGGACATAGATAAAATTCAGTCCCGGAGTAGTTCCCCAATGCCCAAGCAATCTAGGCTTCACATGCTCTATTTTTAAAGGCTCTTTAAGAAGAGCATTATGATAAAGGTAGATTTGACCAACAGATAGATAATTCGCCGCCCGAAAATAGGCATGCATTTTTCGAAGCTCATCTGCTGGTAAGGGATTTTCCATATTGTTCTCTTATAAACCTCATCAATATAATTAAAATATTAACTTGTCTATAATTTAGTTGCGATACAATAATATCCCTATGATTA
This sequence comes from Chlamydiota bacterium, assembly GCA_013288075.1. Taxonomy (GTDB): domain Bacteria; phylum Chlamydiota; class Chlamydiia; order Chlamydiales; family Rhabdochlamydiaceae; genus JABDCQ01. Next base: position 12,526 of record JABDCQ010000020.1, read on the forward strand.
CAAGAAAGGCCCCTATAACAGCCACAATGTTGGAAAAAATAAGCGCCCTATTTTTAATTAATATCCCATAAATTAACCAACTAGACACCGAAACCAGACCAAAAAGAAACCCCGCTAAAGAAACATCATTGGCTGATTCTGTTAGAAATATTTTCATTGCCTGTGTAAAAAATAATAACTGCCCAAGAATACCCACAACAAGCATGTAGCGCTCATAATAAGTTAAAAATCTGCTCCTTAGCGAAACTTCAACACGATCTTCTTCCATTTATTACCCCCCGCAATAAAGAGTAATTGTAACCCAAAAATCAATAAAAACAAAACGCTTAAAGAATAACTAGTGTCATGACTATTCATGACACTAGAGAGAACTTTAAGAACTTTTTACTTTGCGCTCTTTTTAAATTCTTCAAACATATATCCAATCTTATAGACAAGATACTCTTTTGTTCGATGGCAAACATTTAGTTTAGCAATTACTGGCTTAACTTCATTAACAGCTAAAGACAAAATGTCCCCATTCGGATTTTGTGCATGAATGCTTTTGAGAAGATTAGCCATTTCATCTTTGTATTTTTTACGTTCTACTGTTTGATCATCAAAAAGTGTTGAAGCTCTTTCAGATAGTGCCATTGCGCTGCAAGCATTGTAGACGCCTCTTGTTGCTGCTTGAACAAGCGTTTTTTCACTTGGTGAAAAAGAGTCAACTAGAGAAACTTTCTCTTTACGTGAAAATCCTTCAATTTTTCTAGATACATAAAAAGCAGGTCTTATACTTTCTGGATCAGATGCTAGCTCTTTAACTGAACCGGCAACTTCTGCCAATGCATTTTTTGCAGCCAGAGAAGCTTCTTGATTATTTCTAACTTGTAAGCATTTTAAGGTAAATCTTGTATCTACAACTGTAGCTAACAATTTATTGTTAATAAATTCATTATCAATCTTTGCAAAACTATGAAGTGCTGGAAAACTAAGATTTGTTGACATAATACCCCATTTAATTAACTTTATTAAAAAACAGTCATATTTTAACATAATGCAAATTAAAAAAACAAAAAAACATTATTTTAAATCATAATTAAATAACAAATTCATAAAGCACATCCGCAAGTTACTTTAATTAAAGGTTATGCTGAGTGTTAATTTGCTATCGGCAAAAAAGGACTAAAGAATTTACTATTAACTCGTGTTGCTATTTTGAAAGTATATGGGATGCCATAGCGCCTACTATTTGCTCAAAGAAAACAGGATTTAGCACATGGCCGAGTCCCTGAATTATTAAAAGATGAGAGCCTTTAATGGCTTTAACTAGCGCTTCACTGTGAGCTGGAGGGAAAATGGGATCTTCACTTCCTCCAATCACAAGTGTAGGGATAGAGATTCTCTCAAATTCCTCTTCTTGAATGACAGGTGTTGCAGAAGTAGCCAAGGCATGATTACTCTCATGTCCTCTTTTTTCGAGCTTTCCATCCACTCTTTTTAGCGACTTCTCCAATAATCTAGAGAAAAAATCTGTGTTGTAAGCAGATTTTGAACCATTGGCAAGGAGGAACATCTCGACAAGAAAATCGAGCTTTTCTTTCATATTTTCTTGAGGCTTATTATGAAGGGCTAAAACACCTTTAATGAATTCTGGTTTTGGCGGTGGCAATTTAGCTTGGCTCATGTCAAGCCCGCAAAAGGCATCGTTCTTAATGGTCAAATCTGTTGAGGTCATCATTAAAACCAAAGACCGCACTCTTTCTGGAAAATGAATGGCTAATAGCTGAGAAATGAGTCCGCCTGTTGAATAGCCCACTATATGCGCCTTTTCAATCTTTAAGGCATCTAGCAAACCCACTATATCTTGAACCATGTCCATTAACGTATAAGGAGATTCTGAAAAATCAAGCCAAGTAGAAAGCCCTGTGTCGCGCTGATCAAAGCGGATCACAAATAAGCCTTGGAGAGAAAAGGCTTCACAAAACGCATCCGGCCACATCACAGCATCGCAGCCATTGCCCATATTCAATAGAACAGGAGGATTCCCTTCTTTGCCAAAGGTTTCGTAACACAGCCGCATTTGATTTGGTAAAATAACTTGGGTTTCCATTTTATTCACCTTCATTTTTAAATTCTAATGCATGATTTTCAATAGAGCTATGAACAAGGCTTTCAAGATAGTTCTCTTTTGAAATCACTCGCTTGCCGCTTTCTTGTTCAAGATGACTCCTTGCATCTCCGGCAATCTTGCCCATAATCCGAAATACCGTTTCTATATTGGCAATATCTCTTTCTCTCATTTTTCCATCCGGCGTCTTCAATTTCAACTGTACGATTTTTCCGTACAGTTGAATAAATCTTTCATTTTCAGCGAGCTGTATTTTAAGATCAGACCAGCAGCGGCGGAAATTTGGGCTTCCTGTTAAATTCAAACAATTGCAAAATCTTCAACTCTTGCCATGCAGACCATTTGCTTAAAGGATGTATGGTGATATTCCGGGCGTAAGTAAACTCCGTTTCTTGAATGAACTACTATCGCATGAAGTCTTCCTTCTTCTGCAAGAACTTATAGTTCATTCTGGAACAAGAAGTCTTTCAAGGGGCCTTTGGGACATATAAAATTTTGTAGGCCAGGATAGAGAACAATAACGGTATCCGGACCATCAGCCCAACCACCTACCGTATAGGCTCGGAAAATGATCATTAACCCTTTATCAGTAAGAATAAAGGTATTTAGATCATTTGAGCTAAGTACTGGGAGCAATTCAGGCCGGGATGAATAATATCCATAGCCAGTGGTTTTAAAATAATTTTCACAATAGTTGAGAAGAAATTGGCAGTAAGCGCTTTCCTTTACAAAAAGATCCTCTAGCTTAAGCTCGATTATGGAATCACCTTTCAACCAAAAATTTTTTTCCCTCGTAATAAGTACATCCATGACAGCCTCTACCCTGGAAATCACTGCCATAAATACTAACAAGATGAGATGTTTGATAGACAGGGAATAGGCCAAATTCAAACGTACAACCATCTTCCCAATCTTCTTCGGAGGAACTTTCACTTATCTGCAAAGTTTTGAAACGATTTTCAGCTTCACTGTGCAATTGATGATTGACATGTTCTATTAATAAGCTATGTCCGTTAAGAATAGGATAGGAATATGAAATGCTCACCGGAACTTTTGCTTCAAATGAGGTTTCCATGTAACATCGTACACAATTAAACTCATCAACGACCCATTCTGCACAGGCAGGCATAGGTAATAAACATAACAATCCCCATTTACTTAAATTCATCTTCAAATCCCAAAGCAGAGGTTTCAATAGCTACAGAAGACAGATTATCTAGATAGTCGAAATGTTAAGCCTTAAGGATCTAATATTCAAGTATAAATTTTATTGCAGTTTTTGTGAAAATACTAAACCATACCCAAGTGAACTCAAAATTTGGTCGATAGGCGGGATTGAAAGCTGCCTATCGACCAAATTTTGAGTTCACTTGGGTATACTGTCATGACTATTCATGAACCTTCGCTAAAACAATGAACGAACGATATCTGTCAAAACATCATAAATAAATGTAATTATAAGAATGCACAAAGGTATTAAGCAAAACCTACGGCTTTTTTTATATTCTCCTTGTGAATAACGAGACCAGACAAAATAAAAAGTGAATGGGACTGACAAAGGTATACAAAAACACAGGAATATAATCGACAAACCAAGGGGCACTGGCATGCTCGGACTGTCAAATATCATTACGCTAACAGCTGCAAACATAAAAAGAAAAGGGAGCAATAAAAGATAAATAATTGTTGCTGTCCAAGCACATTTCTTTGTCATTTTTCTATCTTTTTCAGAACAAAAAGAAACATTCATTTACAACACACCTTCTTCTGATTCATTTTTAAATTCTGATGCATGATTTTCAATAGAGCTATGAACAAGACTTTCAAGGTAGTTCTCTTTTGAAATCACCGGCTTGCCGCTTTCTTGTTCAAGATGATGCCTTGCATCTCCGGCAATCTTGCCCCCTGTTTTGGCAGCTATCTTGTTCTCATCAAACCCTTGAGCATTCTGATTAACGGCAATTTCTTTTGTTGCAGCCTCTCCAAGCATAGAAAAAATTAATTCAAGATCCGTCATATGATCCCGAAGATTTTCTCGTTGAAGTCCTTTATGCTCTTTATATTCTTTGGGAGTCATACCAAAAGTAGCTTTAGAAATCTCAGCTGTTAAAATGGCATATTCGCGCTGAACCTTTACTCCTCTATTATCCCACTCATCTGTTAATTCTTCACGAATGGCAATCCCTCGCATCCGCTTTTCAATCCATCCATCGCTATATCCTTTTGCCTTATAAATAGCGCGCGTACGCATGGTAGCAAGCTCAGGATCTTCGATCTCCTGGATACGCTCATAGCCCACCTTAGCAAGCCATCTTTTAAAAGGCTCAGCTTTGGGCGAAGGAATAGATTGGATAATGCGAAATACCGTTTCTGTATTGGCAGTATCTGTTTCTCTCATTTTCCCATCCGGAGCCATCAATTTCAACTGTACCGTTTCTCGGTACAGTTGAATAAATCCTTCACTTTCAGATAGTTGAATTTTCAGATTAGACCAATAACGCCTGGAATTGGGACTTCCTGTTAACACCTCAACAATATCAATAATAGAAAAATACCATTCCCCATTGTGAAAGATACGGCGAATTTGTTTATCTTCGAATACGACAAGTCTATTTGATTGTTCTTTAGATGCTTTTTTCTGGGGCATGTTGTCTGACATAGGATCTCCTACTTTCAAAAATTGAGAAGATGTTAATCCTAAAAAGACCAATATTCAAGTGTAAATTTCATTAATAACATGAGAATGGTGGCTATGACGCGAAGGAAACATTCTTATATTGCTAGAACAGATGACTCAAACGTGCCTTTGAATGCCAGGGCGACGTAGGAAACGTCGCACTCCAGGGCGCTAACGCGCAAAGAGTAAAGAGATTTGCTCGGAACAGGAGTCGAACCTGCACGCCCTTACGGACAAGAGATTTTAAGTCTCTAGTGTCTACCATTCCACCATCCGAGCTAAAAGAAGGCCCCTGCTTAGGTGCAAGAAGGGGCTATTATAGTAAAACCTGATCTTAAAAATCAAGTGAGGAAATTATTATCCTCTAAAAAACTTTTCTGCGTGAGAAAATTTTGCTCTGATTCCTGGTGAGGACCCTTAGAAGATTTAGGTTCTTTAGGGGAGTCTTCTGCAGAAGATTCTTCTGTTTTTTCCTCAGACGCCGTTTCTTCTACGTGCTTGGGAAGAACAGGCCTTGAAGAAATCGCAAGATCTTTATACCTTGAGATCGTCTCTGAAATAAGGGTAGGAGGGGGGGGAATAAGACGGGTGAACGTAGATGATGAAACTTGCGTTTCATCACTATGGGCACCACCTCCTCCAGTTGCAGGCTCTGCTGCATTTATCTCGGGTTCTTCCTTAGCGCCTTCTTGTGTTTGAGGTTTATCTTCCCAATCTCTTGGAGCCCGCTGGTCATCTGGACCTCTGCGTCTTCTGTTTCTTCTGCGATCTCTTTTTTTATTATCAGCGCGAGGCTCTTGGGATTGTCCAGATTCGTCTTCTTCTCCCTCTGATACTTCTTCTTGGGAAGGGGCAGCTTCTTCTTTTTGGAAAGCAGGTTCGCGCGCAGGTCTAGGGGAAGAATCTCTTCCTCCACCAATTTTAATAGAGCGCTCATGAGGAGCATTTTTCAAGGCTACCCGCGCTTCTTTCACTTCAAGTACTTCATAATCACTTACCGGCACAATAAAAGATTTAGGTCTTTCTAGGGAGCGGAAGAAAAAAGAGGATCCAAAAGATACTACTTCAAGAGCATCTACAAAATAATCTTCTTGTCCACCACCTTTACTGTTTCTCACCAAAAGCTTATAACCATCTCTTGGGGTAATGATCGTTTCTATAATAGGTTCACGTGTAAAATTCACAAATCAGTCCATTGTTTTAGCCCATATGTATGGGGCGTTTAAATTATTCTTGGGACGCCATAAAGTTCATTAAATCGACCACTCGATGAGCGTATCCCATTTCGTTGTCATACCAAGCAATTAACTTATAAAAACGGCTATTTAATGCGATGCCAGCTTCCTTATCAAAAATACAAGAAGCCGTGCTTCCAATAAAATCAGAAGAAACCACTTCTTCATCGCAAAATTCTAAGATCCCTTTCATGGGTCCGTTTGCCGCTTTTTGCATTGCGGCAGAAATTTCTTCGTAGGTTGTCTCTTTGGACAATCTAACAGTTAAGTCAACCACAGAAACATCTGCTGTAGGAATTCTAAAAGCCATTCCTGTTAGCTTTCCCTTTACTTCAGGCAGGCAAAGAGCAACCGCTTTTGCAGCTCCTGTAGAGGAAGGGATAATATTTATACTTGCAGCTCTTCCCCCTCTCCAATCCTTTTTAGAAGGACCATCAACGGTAGACTGCGTAGCTGTTAAAGAATGCACTGTTGTCATAAGCCCCTCTTCAATGCCAAAGTTATCGAGTAACACTTTGGTAAGAGGCGCTAAACAGTTCGTTGTACAGGACGCATTAGATACAATATAATCTGTTTTGGGGTTATATTTTTCATTATTCACACCCATCACAAATAAGGGGATTTCCCCTTTTGCAGGAGCTGTAATAATGACTCTTTTTGCACCCGATGTTAAATGTTTTTCAGCACCTTCTTTATCTGTAAAGTGCCCCGTAGATTCGATAACATAATCTACCTTTAATTCTTTCCAAGGAAGATTTAAAGGGTCTTTTTCTGAAAAAACCTTTGTCTTTCTTCCGTTAGCGAGTAAAGAATCTCCTTCTGCTTTTACATCAAAGGGAGCCTTTCCATGAATAGAGTCGTGTTTTAATAAATAAGCTAAATTATCAGCTTGTACAAGGTCGTTGACAGCAACAATCTCTATATCTGCATAATTTTGAGCGAGCACTCTATAGACGAGTCTACCGATCCGGCCAAAACCATTAATAGCTATTCTTACAGTCATACTCATTTCCTCGCCTATCAAGCTACCATAAGCATAAAACAGCCCCCCAAAAAAGAAAAGCCCCATTTTAAGCTATTCTCGGGTGAGTGAATTTCCTAAGGAAAATTCACCCACCAGAAATTTAAATCACCCCAAGCTCAAGGAGCGAGCTGCCTCTACAGAGAGAATTTTACCTCTCTCTCTTTTCTTCCTCTGTGGTTTCTTGTCTCTGTGGTTAAAAAAATGCAAGTCTTTGTGTGCTCAAGTGTTAGCAAAAGATTAACCACAGAGACAAGAAACCACAGAGGAAGAAGGAGAGAGAGAATTTCCTCTTTGTTCATCTTATTTTTTCTTTTATTTTTAAAGCAAAAAGCCCAGGCTTTACGACCTGGGCTTTAACTACCGGCTCTTTCTAGCCGCAAGATTTTTTTCAGATGCCCCGACAAAGGAGGGGTATCTGAACTATTCCGATTAGCTAGGGAGGTACTCGATGATGCATGAAGGAGCATTGTCTCCTACACGATTCTCGACACGTACAATACGTGTATAACCACCGTTTCTACCAACAAAACGAGCTGAAAGCTCGCCAAAAAGTTTATTCATTACTTTTCTATCAGTATTGTAGTAGAGCTCTTTTGCTTTCTCTTGGCTCTCAGATTTCTTAATTTCTCTAGCTTCTTTAGGAGTTAGAGTATTGTAAGTAATCATAAGCTCTGCGATCGCATTTCTTCTGCTAGCAAGGGTATTTTCCTTCGCTAATGTGATTAAATGGTCTGCATGTCTTCTCAATTCTTTTGCTTTAGTCACAGTTGTGATGATACGATCATTTTCTACAAGCGACTTAAGCATATTGGCAATCAAACATCTACGATGAGATGAAGTACGTCCAATCTTAAATGTATGTTTACCGTGTCTCATACTTCCTTTCCTGCCTTTTCATTCAAATATTCATTAATCATAGCTTTTACGTTATCTCGCGTAATGCCAATTTTGCTTAAATCCATTCCAAGACCAAGGCCCATTTCTTCTAATTTTGCCTTAATTTCGTTTAAAGATTTCTTACCAAAATTCCTAAAGCGGAGCATTTCCGACTCAGGCATTACAACAAGCTCTCCAATTGTGTCAATGTTTGCGCCTGCAAGACAGTTTGTCGATCTTACAGAGAGTTCAATCTCATTAATCTTAAGCGCAAGCTTTGACATGATCGTGTCACGATCGGTATTAATTTCCACTTCCCCTTTATCAAAGGTGATTTGTTGGAATTTAAGCTGTTCAAACACTTCAAAATGCATAATCCCAATTTGGGTTGCAAAAGAAAGCGCTTCTTCAGCTGTAATACGACCATCTGTCATTACATCCAAGATCAGTCTGTCATAATCTGTATCTTGTCCAACACGTGTGTTTTCGACAAAATAGTTCACAAGTCTAACAGGTGAGAACGCTGTATCGATAACAATTTCATCGACAACTTTATCTTTGATGTTGTGTCTTTCAGAAGGAACATATCCTCTGCCAATAGCAATTTTAAGATCTACGCGGCGCGTCATTGGTTTTGTAATAGTGAACACTGTCATATCGGTGTTGACCACTTCAAAAGCAGAATGTCCTACAAGTTCTTTTAATGTAACTCTGTAAGAGCCGTTATGTTTGTCTAATAAATCTGCATTGACATCGATAATCTTAGAAACAATCTTAGGTTCTCTTGAGCCATGCTCATCATCTGTAGGAAGCTTTCTAAGAAGTGCACCTTTTAAGTTGAGGACGATATGAGTCATATCTTCTACAATTCCTTCAACTCCCATATACTCATGAGGCACGCCTTCAATACGCACAGATATAATTGCAGGAGCTTCGAGCGAAGATAAAAGAACTCTTCTGAGCGCATTCCCTACTGTATGCCCAAAACCTCTTTCAAAAGGTTCCGCAATGAAACGGGTAAAACCCTCTTGTTTCATGGAATCATCGATCTTTATTTTGGCAGGCAATTCAAACTTGCCATATTTTACTGCCATGTTTTATTCTCCTATGGAATGAGAGAATCTGCTCGATTTGATCCAGCAGATTCTCTTTAGATTAAACACGTCTTCTTTTTCTTGCTCTGCAACCATTATGTGGCACAGGGGTTGTATCTCTGATGAGTGTGATGAGAAGTCCTGAACTCTGTAATCCTCGAACCGCAGACTCTCTACCCGCTCCCGGGCCTTTTAAATTCACCTCAACTTCTTTCATCCCCGCAGACATAGCAGTTTTTGCTGCATCTTGCGCAGCTACTGTAGCTGCAAAAGCAGAGGATTTTCTTGAACCAGAGAAATTCACTTTCCCGGCAGAAGCCCAAGAGATAACGTTTCCTGATAAATCTGTAATAGAAATAATGGTATTATTAAACGTTGATTGCACATGTACAATACCGCTTGGTGTGCTGCGTAACGCCTTTTTTCTTACCTTTGCTACTGGTTTCTTTGAACCTTCTTTTTGTGAATCTTGCTTAGCCAAAGTCACTGCTCCTTAATTATTTTTTCTTATTCGCGACAGTTTTTCTCTTACCTTTTCTAGTACGACAGTTTGTACGTGTACGTTGACCTCTAACTGGTAATCCCAATCTGTGTCTGAGTCCTCTGTAAGAATGGATACTTACTAATCGCTTAATGTTGTTCTGAACTTGTCTTCTCAAATCCCCTTCAACGAGATACTCCGATTGAAGAATCGCATTCAATTTTGCAATGTCGTCTCCGGTTAATTTCAGAGCTTTCATATTTGGATCCAAACCCAATTTCGCAATAATCTCGTTAGATAAGCATCGACCCACTCCGTAGATATAAGTTAGGCTCACCTCTAGTCGTTTGTTATCAGGGATGTCTATCCCAATTACACGTGGCATGTATGCATTCCTTTTTTTGTAAAATTAAACCACAATTAATTTAATTTTAGAAATTTATCAAAAAACGTCATTTTTAGGCAATCTTATAATAGCCTTATTCTTTTTCAAATTATCTTTTGCGCTTCATAAACCCATCATACCTCTTCATAAGGAGATGAGATTCAATTTGCTTTGTAGTATCCAATACCACCCCAACAAGGATTAATAGAGAAGTCCCACCAAAAAAATAGCTTATAGAGGCATCTACACCCAAGAAAGTCCCAATCAGATTAGGCAAGATGGCAATAACTGCCAAGAAAATAGCCCCAATAAGAGTGATACGATTCATTGTAGATTCTAGGTAATCCTGAGTCGGCTTTCCTTGTCTTACACCAGGAATAAAGGCTCCATTCTTTTTCATATCAGAGGCAATCTGTTCTGGATGGAACTGCGTTGCCGTCCAAAAATAGGTAAAGAAAAGAATCAGTATAACATAAAAAACTGAGTGTAAAGAATTTCCTGGAGATAACATGCTAGCAAAATTTCCAAGCCAATTACCCGTTCCAAGGAACTGACCAATTGTGGCAGGAAACATTAACAATGAGGAAGCAAAAATCACAGGAATAACACCGGCATAATTCACTTTAAGAGGAATATATGCACTTCCCCCTTGGACTTCTTGTCTTCCCACAACACGTCTAGCGTATTGAAGAGGAATTTTTCTTTGCCCTTGGATAATAAGGATTGTTCCAAAAATAATCGCAACAAAAACGCCGCCCATTACAATAAGAGAGGAAAAGTTTAGCTGTCCAGGTTCTTGAGAATCTAAATTCAGCAATCTAATCACAGAACCAAAAGTAGAAGGAAGCGAAGATAAAATCCCTACAGTAATAATAAGGCTTATTCCATTTCCAATCCCTCTTTCAGAAATTTGCTCTCCTATCCACATAAGAAGCATTGTTCCAGCTGTCATTGTAACCATAACGGTTAGAAAGAAAAGAACCGGAGCACCAAATAACTGAACCTGCATAAGATCGTTAACAATAATCCCAGGATTGCTTGCATTTAACTGCACGGCATATTTCGCAAAAAGAGCGGACTGAAATAAAGCGAGACCTACAGTTAAAAATCTGGTCCATTTACCGACCTTTCTTTTACCTGCGTCGCTATTTTCTTTAATCTCTCGTTGAAGCGAAGGCACAAGGGCAACCATAAGTTGCATGATAATAGAGGCAGAAATGTAAGGCATCACCCCTAAGGCGATGATTGTCATTTGAGCAAAAGCTCCGCCAGAAAATACATCCATTAACTGAAATAGGTTCTGGCTGCCACCTGCAGCTTGTCTAAAAAGATCGGCTGCGGCTTCTCCATTAACACCGGGGACTGGTATGTATGCGCCTATACGACATACAACAAGCATCAAAAGCGTAAAAACAATTTTACTCTTTAGTTCACTGATAGATAAGATGCGCTTTATAGCTTCAATCATTGCTCTACTTTCTCAACTTGCATGTTAAAAAATATGCCTACGAAAAGTAAGCATATTCAAAAGATTATATTCTATTCTTAGATTTTTTTATAAGAGATAGAATTTTTTTCCAGTTTTTTCACAGCTTCTTCAGAAAATGCTGTTGCTTCAATGGTAACTTTTTTTGTTAGCTCACCACGAGATAAGATCTTAAGACCTCCCAAAGCTCTTCGTGTAGAATAGCCTTTCTCTCTTAGTGTTGCTAAATTTACGACGTCGCCATCGTTAAAAAGTTCATTGATATAAGCAAGATTAATAGCAAACACATTAGAGCGGAATTTGCCGTTAACAAAACCTCTGCAAGGAAGTTTTCTGTAAAGAGGAAGCTGGCCGCCTTCTCTTCCGAAATGTCTTTTATATCCTTGTCTTGCTTTGTCTCCTTTTCCACCACGGCTACAAGTCTTTCCTCTGTTAGAACCCATTCCTCTTCCGACTCTTTGGATTTTTTTAACAGGTCTATCTGTATTGCTTAATTCTGAAAGTGTAATCATAATTCGAACCCTCTCATTGTCATGCACTGTTTACGATTTCTAAGATTTGTAAGTGCCAAAATTGTTGCTCTTACTTGGTTTAATGGATTGTTAGATCCAAAACTTTTTGCAACAACATTTTTTACACCACTGAGCTCTAGAACAGAACGCACTTTTGATCCGGCAATGATTCCTGTCCCTTCAGGGGCAGGTTTTAAAAGCACTCTCGCACCATCCCATTCTATAGTGATCTCGTGAGGAATTGTTGTTCCTTCGAGTTCAAAAGTCATAATGTTTTTGCGCGCAGCATCACCACCTTTTCTAATCGCATCTGATACTTCGTTTGCTTTGGCAAACCCATATCCAACACGTCCTTGTCCATCGCCAACTAAAATAAGAGCAGAAAAACTAAATTTTCTTCCGCCTTTTACTACTTTAGAACAACGGTTGATATATAGAACCTTTTCTTCAAATTCGGTCCCGAAGTCTTCTTGTCGATAACGTTGCTTATTTTCTTTCATCTCTTGACCTTATGCTGCCGGTTAAAACTGTAATCCTTCATCACGTGCCGCTTGAGCAAGCTCAGCTAATATGCCGTGAAATTTAAAACGCCCTCTATCAAAAACTGCGCATTTAATCCCCTTCTCAAGGGCGGATTTGCCAATTTTAGCGCCAACTATTTTAGCAGCTTCTTTAGATTTTTTTGACATTTTATCATCTTGAAAGTCTTCGGATAACGTGCAGTAGCTGACAAGAGTGACTCTATTATCATCATCAATTAACTGTGCAAAAATATTGCGGTTACTCTTATGGACAGATAATCTAGGTTTCTCTGCAGATCCTCTGACCTTGCGTCGAACTCTTAATGTACGTGTCTTTCTTGTCTCGTTACGTTTTGCTAATAAACTACTCATTTTATCCCTATGCCGTTTTAGCTTTTGCTGCTTTGCCTGCTTTTTTGCGGACAAATTCTTTTTCGTATCTTATGCCTTTACCTTTATAAGGCTCAGGAGGTCTCATCGATCTTACTGAAGCTGCAAATTGTCCTACAGCTTGCTTATCGATTCCGGTAATGACAATAAGAACACTTTTATCAACTGCAACGTTTACACTTGCAGGTATTGGAAGCTGCGTAGGATGAGAAAACCCTAATTGCAAATCAAGTTTTTGACCTTGCACCGTTGCTCTATATCCCACACCAATCAAAGAAAGTCTTTTTTCAAAACCCTTTGAAACACCAATAATCATGTTATTGAGTGTTGCTCTATAAAATCCGTGAGTTGGTCTTGGAAGCTTTACAGCAGGATCTAACTCTACAATAATTTGCTCATTTTCTATTTTTAGTGATACCCCATTTTCCAATGGAAAATGTACAGTTCCTTTAGGACCTTTAACGTGAATCTTACCGTCGCTGACTTTAACTTCGGTTCCTTTAGGTAAAGCTACTGGGGATTTTCCTAATCGTGACATTTTTTTACCTCATTTCCTAGAGAGTTTACCATACTAAGCCCAAAAGCTCGCCACCACACTTACTCTTGCGTGCTGACTCACCTTCTAGAATACCATTTGGCGTCGAAAGAATTGCAATACCCATGCCACCTAGCACTTTAGGTATTTTTTTATAACCTATATAGCGGCGAAGCCCGGGTGAAGATTTTCTAATAATATTTTGCATTACAGAAACTCTTCCCTCTGCATACTTTAAGAACACGCGAACTTTATAAAGTTCTTCATTGATCAAATATTTTTCAATGAATCCTTGTTCTTGAAGAAGCTTAAGAATTTCTACAACTTGCTTGCTATAGTTAACATCGACGAAGCGATGCTTAGCATCTTTCCCGTTGCGTATACGTGTAAAAAAATCTGCAATAGGGTCGCTCATTGACATAGATTATCTCCTATCTTCTTCTTCGTGTTTAAACGGAAGACCTAATGATTTTAAAAGCTCTAAACATTCTTCATCAGTGGATGCTGATGTAACAAATGTAATATTCATCCCTTGTATGTGTTTAATCTCATCAAGATTTAACTCAGGATAGATTTGTTGATCTTCTAGGCCGAGAGAATAGTTGCCTTTTCCATCGCAAACAAGTGGAAATCCACGAAAGTCGCGAATACGAGGGGAAACAATATTGCAAAAACGGTCAAAAAAATCGTACATTCTCTTACGTCTCAGTGTGACTTTAACCCCGATCGGCTGATCTTCACGCAACTTAAAATTCGCAATAGCTTTTTTAGAGCGCGTTAAAATGGGTTTTTGTCCTGAAATAAGAGTCATTTCTTTAAGGCAGCTTTGAACAGCATTTTTATCTTTAGCTGCTTCGGCAATCCCCATGCTTATAACAATTTTTTTCAATTGTGGAACTAGCATAGAATTGACGTAAGAAAACTTCTTACTCAAAACTTCTTTTACTTCTTCATGGTATTTTTTTTGTAATCTAGACATCGCTATTACTACTTCTTGTTTGTTTTAATTTGACGGTAAACAATTTCTTTGGAACCGAGAGTATACACTAATTCCTTATTTCCGTCTTTATTTTGTTTAACTTTAAGCTTTATCGCTTTGCCTTCATCTGTGCAAATGCTTACATTAGAAATATGGATGGGGGCTTCAATTTCTAAAATTCCGGATTGCGCGCCTTGAGTTTTGGCTTTAGCATGTTTTTTGCGAATGTTTACACCTTGAATGACAACACTCTCAGGTTTGCGAAAAACAACACTGCCCATTTTCCCTTTCTCATTCCCGGCTAGGACAATCACTTTATCGCCTTTTTTGATCCATTTATTACTCATTCTTCTTCACTCCAATTATATAACTTCAGGTGCAAGGGAACTGATCTTAACGAAGCCTTCTTCACGAACTTCTCTTGCTACAGGGCCAAATATACGCGTTCCTTTAGGATTGTCTTTTTCATCAATGATGACGCAGCTATTATCATAAAAACGAAGGTAAGAACCATCAGGACGGCGAATATAGCTTTTTGTTCTAACTATAACAGCTCTAACAACTTCCCCTTTTTTTACGGAACCCTTAGAATCAGCCTCTTTTACAGCACAAATAATGACATCGCCAACTTTTGCATAACGTCTTCTTGAGCCACCGAGGACTTTAAAACAACGCACTTTTTTTGCGCCGGTATTATCAGCTACTTCCAGATTACTTTCTTGTTGAATCATAACTTATATCCTAGTGAAATTATGCTAATGTCTCGACAACTCTCCATCTCTTTAACTTAGAGAGGGGTCTTGTCTCTTCAATCTTTACGCGTTGTCCTACTTCCAATTTTGCATCTTCTACGTGTGCGTAATATTTCTTCCAACGTGTAATAACCTTTTCATATTGAGGATGTCTAAAGGTTCTTTCAACGCGAACAGTCACAGTTTTTTGCATTTTATTGGCAACAACTGTTCCTTCTTGAACTTTTCTTCTTCCTCTTTCTTCTGTATCCATTATTGCCTCACACCTTTTCTTGTAGAACGGTTAGTACTCGTGCGCGGTCTCTTTTCTTTTGGCGCAATAAGTGTGGCTTGTCTAATTTACGCGCCACTTTCTTTTCTGAACGTATGTTAAAAATATCTCTAGCAAGATCTAAGCTTAAAGCTTGTAAATCTTCTGTTGATTGATCTCTTATTTCTTTTGCTTTCATATCTTAATCCTATACTCTCTCTATGCGTTCAACAAAGCGTGTCTTAAGTCCTAATTTTGCAGCAGCACGTCTTAATGCATTTTGCGCAACTTCTTTTGAGACATTCCCTACTTCAAACAGAACTCTTCCAGGTCTTACAACAGCCACCCAATGATCAGGCGCTCCTTTTCCTTTACCCATTCTTGTTTCTGCAGGCTTTTTCGATACAGACTTGTCAGGAAAAATACGAATCCAGACATTTCCACGTCTATTAAAGTAACGGTTAATAGCTACACGGCAAGCTTCAATTTGTTGACCTGTAATACGACCTCTTTCCAAAGTCTGCATTCCATAATCACCGAAATCGATAAAGTTAGCAGCTCTGCTTTTTCCAGCATGCTGTCCCTTTTGCATTTTGCGGAACTTCATTTTTTTGGGCATTAATGTCATAATTTTTTAGCCCCCCATTGCTACTTTTTGAATTTGTTCATCGCCTTTATTAATCCAAACTTTCACACCAATTGAACCATATGTGGTTTCAGCTCTTCCCATTGAAAAATCAATGTCAGCTCTAATTGTG
>JABDCQ010000021.1:0-27733 GCA_013288075.1 Chlamydiota bacterium
TCTTTGTAAAGCTTTCAGAATTTTGGAGCAGCAACTCATGTTAAATAAAGAGCAGCAAAAAGCAGTAGAAACAACAAAGGGAAGAGTGCTTATTTTGGCTGGCGCAGGAAGCGGCAAAACAAGTGTTCTCTCTTACCGCATTGCTCACCTCATTAACAAACAAGTACCGCCCGAATCTGTTTTAGGACTCACCTTTACAAATAAGGCGGCAGAAGAGATGCGCCATAGAGTAGCGAAAATTGTAGGGGCAAAAATAGCTAAAAAAATCACTCTTTGTACTTTTCATAGCTTTTGCATGAATGTGCTGCGCAAAGAAATCCATCATTTAGGCTATACAAGCAATTTTAGCCTATACAATGAAAGAGATACAAAGCGCCTTGTCACACAACTTGCAAGACATCTTTTGGAATGCGAAGGAGAACTTCCTTCTCTAGAATCTACAATAGAAAAGATTGCACAAAAAAAATCTAAAGGCTGCAGCTCAGAAGATAAAGAAGATAAAACCTGGCACGATGGGTTTGCAGAAGACCTTTTTATTAGGCTTCAAAGTTGCATGCGCGCTTATAATGCCGTAGATTTTGATAGCCTCTTATCTTTAACTGTAGAACTTTTTGAAAAATTCCCTCACGTTTTAGAAACCTATCAAAATAGATTCCACTATGTGATGATCGATGAATACCAAGATACCAATCCTGTACAATATAAATTAGCCTCTGCCATCTGTAAAAACCACGGAAACCTCTGTGTTGTAGGAGATGACGACCAATCGATTTACGGCTGGAGAGGGGCGGAAATTAAGCATATTTTAAATTTTAAAGCCGATGCCACAATTAAATTAGAGCAAAACTACCGCTCTACCCCCATTATTTTAAATGCAGCCAACGCCGTCATCCAGAACAACAAAGAAAGACACAACAAACAGCTTTGGAGCAGTCAAGAGGCCAAAAACCCTATTTCCTTATTTCACGCTCCAACCGAACAAGAAGAAGCCCAGGCTGTTGTCCAAAGAATTATCCATTTAAGGAAAACAGAGGGGCTTGCCTGGAAAGACATTGCCATTCTTTACCGCTCAAATATTTTAGCTAGAACCTTTGAGCTCGCTCTTATGGATGGCTATTGGGAGAAAGAGGGCACCTGGATTAGAGGAATCCCCTACCAAGTCTTTGGAGGCACAGAGCTTTTTGAAAGAGGTGAGATTAAAGATTTTGTCTCCTACTTAAAAGTCATTTTAAACCCTCTTGACCAAGAAGCCCTTCTTCGCATCATCAATGTTCCAAGACGCGGAATTTCTGACAAAACCCTAGATCTTCTTACCCAAACGAACAGAAAGCTAAACATCCCTCTTTGGGAACTTCTTCAAAAAGTCGATGCTAATTCCTCTGAGCATAAGGATCTCATCGATAACCTATCGGATAGAGCTAAAAAAGGGATCCATTTTTTTGTGGAAACAGTAGTTGAAGCCCAAGAAAAATTTAAGCAAAGACCTTTTAAACCCTCCTTAGAATGGCTGCTTGAAAAGATCGATTACAAAAACGCCATTAAAGAAGATGTAAAAAGCGATAAAATGCGCGACTTTAAATGGGAAAACGTTATGCAAGCTGCAGAATCTATTAAAAGCTATGAAGAGAAAATGGAAGCTGAGGGGCTAGCTGAAGATATTTCCTTACACCACTTCCTTTCAACAACTCTTCTAGATGAAGAATCTTGGCACGCGAATCAAAAAGACTTAAGAGAAGACAAAGTGACCCTCATGACTTTTCACGGGGCTAAGGGCCTTGAATTTACAGCTTGCTTCCTAGTAGGCCTTGAAGACCATATTATCCCTCATGAAAAAAGCGTAAACGAAAGAGGCGTAGAAGAGGAAAGACGCCTTATGTATGTAGCCATCACAAGAGCAAAAAAACACCTTACCTTAAGTATGGCGCGCAAAAGAAAACGGATGGGCAAAGAAAGCAATAGCACTCCCTCGCGCTTCCTCTTCGAAATCCCCCAAGACCTCCTCAAAATCTCCTCCTGGCAAGAAAAAGAATAACCCCTGAGTTTTTTTCTCTTTCTTCCCTCTGTGGTTTCTTGTCTCTGTGGTTTATCTTTTGCTAAACTGAGTCAAGCAAACGACTTAGCAAAAGATAAACCACAGAGACAAGAAACCACAGAGGAAGAGAAGAGAGAGAGATTTATCCTCTCTTGTTTTCGTTCTCTATGGTTTGGAGAAGAGAGCGAAGGCCGCCGTGTTTTTTGATGAAGGTTTTGCCCCAGGCGCCGGCAAAGTGGATGATATGGGCATTTAGGTTAAGGCCATCTGTCATGCGCCAGTTATATGAGCTTGGAAGCTCATGCATTGGAGGATTGTCTTGGCAAATAAGATGGGAAAGGATTTCTTGATCGCCTAAATAAAGATGCGAAGAATGCTTCGTAACATCTGCCCATTTTTGAATAAGAGGCAAATTTTTCTTATAGACAATGACACCGGAGTTGTAAAGAAAGTCTTCGTTTCTCTCTTTTGCTATCGCAAAATCATAGCCAAATAAGGCATCTAGAGGAGATAAAACCTCGCAATCTAAATCGATCCAAACCGTTTTTTCAAAAGGAGAGGCAAGAAGAGCAAAAGGCTTTTTAAACCAAGCCTCTCTTGCTTTCCACACCTCTTGACCGTAACGCTTTTCCCAAAGAGGATTTCTATCTGTTCTATTCAAAGAAGGAAAACCTGAAACAACTTCTCCTTTTGATTTACACCATAAAAGAGCTTCCTCTGACATGCCAAAATCAGCAAAAGCAACAGGAGAATCATTACAAGAAGAATAATGCTCCCAAAACCAAGGCAAAAGCCACTCTTGAGAAGCATCAGATCCTACAAGAACACCATTCATTTAAACCTCTTGCGTAAAAAAAATAAACAAAGAGAAGTAATTCTCTCTCTCTTCCTCTGTGGTTTTCTTCCCTCTGTGGTTTATCTTTTGCTAAACTGAGTCAAGCAAACGACTTAGCAAAAGATAAACCACAGAGGGAAGAAACCACAGAGGAAGAGAGAGAGAGAGAGAGAGAAAATTACCCCCCCTCTTTGTTATTTCTGCTCAACGAGGTAATTGATTGTCTCTAGGATTTCGGACTTAGCATCAGAGGGAGCTGCCTCATAGGAGGCCTTAGCATGAGAAAGCGCATTTTCTACCATCTTTTTGCTATAAAGATACTGAGCCATCATCATTTCTACATGCCAGAGATTCTCTTTGTCTTTTGCTCCAAATTTTTTCACATATTCTTTTAGAGGCTCAATGATGACTTTAGGGTCATACTTTTGGTTCTTCTTGTTTGCAAGAACTTGAAAGTCCAAAACGGCGAGTTTTAATTGCGTTCCTTTTTTATTATGCGGATCTCTTTTTAAAATTTCTTTTCTAAGCGTCTGCATTTCAGGTTTGCTCATTTTCTTTCCGCATTCAATAAGAGTGGCGTATTTTTCCATAACAAAAAAAGGACCTCTTGCCAAAGCTAATCCCTTTTCTAGAATCTCTTCTTTAAATCCATTAAAGCCAGAGCTCTTAGCTTTTAAATAAAGAGATTCCAATGCATCTTCTTTTAAGAGATCACAGCCAGCTGCTGTAGCTTTTTTAACAAAACTCCAATCGGCAAGCATTTTTTTTATATACAAGCTAAATTCTTCAGGCTGCATGGGCATGTATCCGAGCTTGATAATCTCGTTTTCTTCCTCATCTAACAAAAGAAGGGTAGGAAACTCAGCAATTTTAAACTTCTCTTTTAGCCGAGCAAGCTCCTTATTAACTTCCCCTTTTCCATATTCAGGAAAATCTAGGCGTACAAAAATAGCTTCATCCCTTAATCCCTCAAGAAATTTTTCCTTCATTAACACATCAGATTCCAGCTTTTCTGACCAAGGGCACCAATCCGTTCCTAAAAAAGCAATAATAAGAGCCTTTTTAGATTCCTTTGCAGTACTTATTGTTTTCTGGTAATCTTCTTTCCAATAATAAGTGTCTGTACCGTGTAAAAAAGAGAAAAGCAAAATAATTAATGAAAGACTTTTGTAAAACATACAGCACCCGCCTTTTTCAACTTTTAATTACTATATAAAAAATGTTTGAATTTCCTCATACAGTTATTTTGCGGCATCGCAAAGAGAATCTCAAGAAGTGCAGTTTAAGAGGCTTAGAATCACGCGAGGATCTTCTATTTTTCTCCTATCCTCAAGATGAGCTTCCTCCTCTTTCCGGTTATGTCCTTTTAGCTTTAGATGCTCCTCCTTTAACAAAAGAGGACAAAAACCTAGGTATTTTTTTAATTGATGGCACATGGCGGTATGCAAAAACCATGTTTGAATCGCTTAAAAAGCCCCACCTCTTTGAAACCCGTAGCCTTCCCGCAGGCTTTCAGACAGCCTACCCGAGAAGACAGGACGAGAATGTGGACGAAAAAGGCGGCCTAGCCTCAGTAGAAGCCCTCTTTCTAGCCTACCAAATCCTAGGAAGAAATACAGACGGCCTCCTAGACCACTACCACTGGAAAACCCCCTTCCTCGCCTCCCTCAAAAAAAAAGAGTAACAGGGAGGATAAGTAAAGAAATTTCTTCCTCTTTCCCCCCTCTGTGGTTTCTTGTCTCTGTGGTTAAAAAAAATGCAAGTCTTTGTGTACTCAAGCGTTAGCCAAAGATTAACCACAGAGACAAGAAACCACAGAGGGGGGAGAAAGAGAGAAATTTTCTCTTTGTTACAATGGATAAAAAGTGGGATTGACTTTTTCGTGGTAATCCCCTAATTTTAATGCTATGCAACCAAAGATTTATTCTTTCGACCAACATCAGATTTCGCTTAATCAGATAGACAAAGATGCTCTCTATGTGATGGAAAAACTCAGCCTTGCAGGATACACAGCTTATCTTGTTGGAGGAGGAGTACGCGATCTTCTCTTAAAGCAAAAACCCAAAGATTTCGATATTTCCACCTCAGCAAAACCAGAAGAAATAAAAAAATTATTTCGCAACTGCCTACTTATTGGAAGACGATTTCGTCTGGCTCACATCCGCTTTGGACGCAAAATTTTAGAAGTTTCTACTTTCCGCGCAGGCGATAACGAAACAGAAGAGCTTATCATAAGAGACAATGAATGGGGCTCTATAGAAGAAGATGTAAAACGCAGAGATTTTACAATTAACGGCATGTTTTACGATCCAGCAACAGAAACAGTGATCGATTATGCAGAAGGCTATCCCGATATTGAAAGAAAACTTGTGAGAACAATTGGGATTCCTTTTGCGAGGTTCAAACAAGATCCCGTGCGTATGATCCGCCTTCTCAAATTTCAAGCCCGCTTTGGACTTGAAGTAGATAAAAGCACTTACGAAGCTCTTTTAGAGTGCAGAGCTGAAATTCTTAAAAGCGCCCCTGCTAGAATTCTTGAAGAGTTTTTTAAAATGCTCGAATCGGGTCACTCTGCTCTTTTCTTTAAACTCATGACTGAACATGGCCTTCTACAGCTAATGACACCTGTCCTTGCTGAATTCCTAGAAAAGGTGGATGGAGGAGAGGTGTACTCCTATTTAGAAGAAATCGATAGAATGTGCAAAGAATCGCCTGAAAAATCTATAGAAAGATCTGTTCTTCTCTCCTGCATTGTTTATCCTCTTTTTACAAGAAGCATTCAAACACACTATGTCGATAGAAATCGGATGCCTCATCTTGGAGAAATTCAAAATGAAGCCTATAATGTGGTGGGAGAAACATTCCATCCTTTCTTTCATATTCCAAGAAGAATTGCCATGAGTATGGTCTCTATTCTCACAACCCAGTACCGCTTAACACCTCTTGAAAAAAGAAGACCTGGCAGACTGCGCGTTCCTGGAACTCCTGAATTTGGACTAGCTCTTCAATTCTTGCAAATCAGGAGTTGTATTGAACATGGACTCCAAAAAGTATGCGAAGATTGGAATGAGGTGTATAAAAAAGACGAAACGCCTGAAGCGCCCGAAGAAAAACCTCGTCGCAGAAGAAGACCTCGTAAAAGAGCTGCCGAGTAATGAACCATTTTTTTGTTGATGATATAGAAGTTTTTTATACAGGCCCTTCTTTAAGTGAAGGCGCGCTTCCCTCTTTATTTTACTTCGCCCTTTCAGCTGAAGATTCCTTAACACTTGATCCCTTTAACCAACCTGTAGAGTTTTTAAAGCCTTATCCCCTCCGGATTTTTTCCTTAACACTTCCTGGACATGAAAACAAAGCTGATCCTACTAAAGCAATAGATGTTTGGGCCCAAAAAATTCAGAGTGGCGAAACAATTATTGAAGAGTTTGTCTCTAAAGTAGAGCGTGTCGTTAATTATTTAAGGGAGAAAAATCTTCTAATTGATGGCAAACTTGGAGCTATGGGACTTTCTAGGGGAGGCTTTATTGCAGCCCATGTATGCGCAAAAATCCCTTCTTTCAAATTCCTTCTAGGCTTTGCCCCTCTTACTAAATTAACTTACGCAAAAGAATTCCATGGGCAAGATTCAGATTATGCTGACACATTAAATCTTGAGCACCTATGTGAAAAACTTTTCTCTTTACCTATGCGCTTTTACATAGGCAATCGAGATACTAGAGTTTCTACTTCTCTTTGTTTTCAATTCATTGAAAAGCTTAGCAATACAGCCTTTCACCATAAAATCCGCTCTCCCAAAATGGAGTTAATCATTAGCCCTTCTATTGGGCATCAAGGGCACGGCACTTCAAAAGAGATTTTTGAGCAAGGCGCTCTTTGGATAGGAACGCACTTAGGAGTTATTGCTTAATGGATCTATTTATTTTTGCAGCAGAACCTAGCGCCGATTTACATGGGGAAAAACTCTTAAAGGCCCTTTTAGAAAAAAATCCCTACCTCAAAATAGAAGGTGTGGGAGGGCCCAAAATGCGTGCTACGGGGCTTAAATGCATTATGCCCATGGAAAACTTTCAGGTGATGGGATTTATCGATGTCATTAAACACTTACCACAACTTATTAAGCATTTTTATACTCTTCGCGCCTACATTTTAAAAGCCCATCCCCAAGCAGTCCTTTTTATCGATTACCCAGGCTTTAATCTCAAAATGGAAGAGCATTTACGCAAAAAAGGGTATAAAGGAAAACTTATTCACTACATCTGCCCAAGCATATGGGCATGGGGTAAAAAACGGATTTTCACTCTTGAAAAAAACTTAGATCTTTTACTCTCTATTCTTCCTTTTGAAAAGGATCTCTTTAAAAACCTTAAACTCGCTGTGGAATATGTAGGAAATCCTCTTGTTCAAAGAATTCAAGAGTACCAGTATAAACCTTTTGATTTCCCTAAAGACAAAAAAATCATTGCCGTTTTTCCAGGCAGCAGAAGAAAAGAGATCGAAAGGAATTTTCCTCTCCAGCTAAAAGTCTTAAAACAATTTCCTGACTACGCCCTTTGTGTCTCTATTGCTAATAGCCGCTTTTTACCTCTCATTAAAGAGCTTTTGCAAAAAGAAGAGGTAAGAGCCCATTTAATCCCCGGAGAATACACCTACGAGCTTATGAAAGTAGCCTATATCGCTGTAGCTAAATCAGGAACAGTCACACTTGAACTAGGTCTTCATGCAACCCCTAGCATTGTCACCTACGCCATCTCCTTTTTAGATATGTTAGCAGTCAAATATTTCTTTAAGCCAGACCTCCCCTTTTATAGCCTCGTAAATATCCTTTGCAAAAAAGAAGTATTCCCCGAACTGATGGGCCCTAAATTCACCGAGAAAAACCTCTATGAAGCAGTAAAAAACCTCCTTGCAGGCACCTTCCAAGTAAAAGAAGAATGCGAGCACTTAAAACAAATTCTTACCACAAAAAAAGCCAGCGAAGAAGCCGCCTCCCACATCCTAAACTCCCTTTAGCCCTCTTCCCCTGGTGCCCGTGTGCGTGCCCGTGCCCGTACCCGACTTTCCTTGCCTAAATCGGGCACGCACACGGGCACCAGGGGAAGAGGGGCGAATTCCCTTGGGGAAAATCGCTTTATCGCTTATACTGCTCCCATTATTCTTACAAAATTTATTCTATGAGCGATATTTTTACTATTTACATCGATAGACTCAAAAGCGGACACACCACCCTTATTGAGGAAACCATCCCTTCTGATTTTCTTGGAGTTGAAGAAAAAGATCTTCAATTCACAGATCCTGTAAAGGTTAAGGGAGAAACGTATCTTGCAGACGACCATCTTATTTTGCATTTTAAAATTGAAACTTCTGCAACACTGCCCTGCTCTGCCTGTAACGAAAAATTTAAACTCCCTGTTATCATAGATAATTTTTACCATGCAGAACCTATTAAAGAACTTAAAACGGGTGTTTTTGATTACAAAGAAGCTCTTCGCGAAGCGATTCTTCTTCAGGTCCCTCCCTTTGCTGAATGTCACGGAGGAAAATGCCCAGAAAGAGAATCTATTGCAAAATTTTTAAAACCATCTGAAGAAACAGAAGGGAAAAAACCTGAAAAAGAAAAGCCTGTTGTGTACTTTCCTTTTCAGGATCTGGACTAAAATTAACCACTACTCTATAATCGTGCCAATACTTTCAATTTAGGAGAAATATCAATGGCTGTACCACGTAACCGCACATCAAATGCTCGTAAAAACTCAAGAAGAGCTCACCACGCAAAAAAACCAAAAAATCTAGCTGCTTGCAGTAACTGTGGAGGACGCCGTCTTTCCCACCAAATGTGTCCTCATTGTGGATTCTACTCAGGCCGTTCAGTCATTGAGCAAGCGTCTGCAACCTAGGATTCCATGCGCGGGAAGAACAAAGAGCCCTTTAAGATGCCAAGAATTGGGATTGACCTTCTTGGCAGCGACACTTCCCCCGCTGTTCTTTTAAAATCTGTCCTAGAGCTATACGGCAATCTAGAAAATAAAGTAGAGCTTACTTTATTCGGCACAGAAGAAGTCTTTTCGAGTACAACCCCCTCTAATTCCATTAAGTGTATATCCGTAAAAGAATACATCACCATGGAAGACGATCCTTTAATAGCCCTTCGCAGAAAAAAAGAATCATCCCTATGCATAGGGATGCAAATGCTCCACAATAAAGAACTAGATGCCTTTATTTCTGCCGGCAACACTGGCGCTATCATGGCCTCTGCAGTGCTTACCCTATCTCCTCTGCCAAACATTGAAAGACCTGCCCTACTTACAGTTCTTCCCACAAAAGTCAAAGATTTAGCTGTTTTAGATGTAGGAGCAAATGTCAGCTTCACAGCAAGCCAGCTTCTTCAATTTGCTTCTATGGGCATTGCCTATCAAAAAAGCAGGGGTGTTAGAAAGCCGTCCGTTGGCCTTTTAAATATTGGCGTTGAAGCAAAAAAAGGAACACCGGAGCTAAGAGAGGCTTACCAGCAGCTTCAGCTAATTAATGAGTCCAACAATGCTTTTTTTATAGGAAATATTGAAGGAAGAGATGTCTTTCAAGGAAATCTCGATGTTTTAGTCACCGACGGCTTTACAGGCAATATTTTCCTAAAAACAGCAGAAGGCATTGCAGGGACTATCCTAGATCAGCTTGAAGAGTATGCCCTAGAAGAGTGCTCTCCTGGCTTAAAAGAGATGCTTTCTCTCATGCGCGAGCGCCTTTACTACGCCGAATACCCAGGAGCGATCCTCTGCGGCATCGACGGCATTGTCATTAAATGCCACGGCAACTCAAACGCCACCTCCCTCATCAAAAGCGTTGAAGAAGCCATCCACCTCATCCAAAACAACTTCCTCCCCACCCTCAAGCTCGCCCTCAAATAACTTTCCCCTCGTGCCCTGACCGTGCATGCGCGTAACCCTAAGTCCATTTTGGCTTTTATTGACGCAAAGACGCAAAGGCGCGAAGAAAGCGCAAAGGTCAAACATCTAGGGCTTTGGCCCTAGATGTTTGACTATTGTTTTAAGGAAATGCAGAGAAAAACAATCTCTAATGAAGTAACATGTTTGAGCAATTTCTCTGATTCTCCTTTAAATACAACAGTGAAAACAAAAAGATTTTTAAGAATGCAAAAGCATTCTTAAAAATCTTTTTGTTTTCACCTTTGCGACTTCTTCCTTTGCGCCTTTGCGTCTTTGCGTCAATAAAGGCTTAAATAGACTTAGGTTTATGCGTATGCCCGACCGTGCCCGTGCCCGATTATGTCGCTTTCCTTCATAGATTTTTTTTTAACACAAAGACCAATCGGGCACGGGCACGGGCACGCACACGGGCAGGGGTTAGAGGATACAGAAGAGAGTATCATTTTTGTGGAAAAAGAAGTTTTTCTTGTCTATCATGTCGCGTAACTAGAGATAAATTTACGGAAATACGATGCAAGAGATACTTTTAAATATAGAATCGAAAGAGATCAGGTATGCTCATCTAAGAAATAATCAACTTTATGATCTTGTGATAGAGCGTAAAAAGAATAGACCCCTCACGGGAAATATTTACCGCGGTAGAGTGACAAACATCCTCCACAATATCCAATCTGCTTTCATTGATATCAATGAAGGCGATAATGGCTTTATCCATATTTCAGACATCTTAGAGAATACCCAAAAATTCCAAGAAATGTTTGATATGGATTTTGAGTGGGAAGGAAGCACCACACCGAACAATTCAAAAAAGAAAAAAGAAACCGACATTTCTAAAATTCTAAAAAACGATCAACCGGTTCTTGTTCAGGTCGTCAAAGAGCCTATTGGAACTAAAGGGGCAAGACTTACCTCCAATGTATCCATTGCAGGAAGATACCTCGTTTTGCTCCCTAATACGCCTCATAGAGGGGTGTCTCGCAAAATTGAAGATCCTTCCGCAAGAGAAAGACTTAAAAAACTCATTCGCGCATTTGAAATGCCTCAAGACATGGGTCTTATTTGTAGAACAGCTAGTATGACAGCTTCTTCTGAAATGCTTATTCAAGAAGCTACAGACCTTTTACAAACATGGATGGGAATTGTAGAAAACTTCAATAAATCTTCTAAGCCTACGTGTCTCTATTACGAATCAGATATCATTAAAAGAGCTGTCATCACAGCCATTGATAAAAAATTTGATAGGATCCTAGTAGATGATTATGCCACCTATAAAACGTGCAAAACCCTCTATGAAAAATATAGCGGAGAACATCCTTTAAATATTGAATTCTATAGAGACTCTGTTCCTATGTTTGAAAGGTTTAATGTAGAGCGAGAAATCGATAAGGCGCTGCGCCGCAAAATTTGGCTATCAAGTGGCGGCTATCTTTACTTTGATCGCACAGAAGCTATGCATACAGTGGATGTGAACTCAGGAAGAAGCTCAACGCATAGCTCCTCTAACGACGTAGAAGAAGCACTCGTTCAAATCAATATGGAAGCTGCCGAAGAAATTGCAAGACAAATGAGACTGCGCAATGTGGGAGGACTTGTTATCTGTGACTTTATCGATATGCGCCTGCGCAAAAACCAACGTCGCGTATTAGACAGATTAAAAGAAGCTATGAAAGAAGATTCTGCAAAATGCACCATTTTAGGGATGAGTGAATTTGGGCTTGTTGAAATGACTAGACAAAGAAATAGAGAATCTCTTACACAAACCATGTTTACTGCATGTCCTTATTGCACTGGAAGCGGCTTAATTAAAAGTCATGACAGTATTATTATTGAAATTGAAAGAGCTCTTAAAAAGATTGTATGCGTAGATCAGCAATTTGCCCTTGAGCTTATTGCTCATCCGGAGCTTGATCAGCATTTAGGTCGCCAAGATAAAGAACATTTACGTAAACTTGCTGAAAAGTGGAATGCCAAATTAAAGTTTGGAATAAAAGACACCCTCCACCTCAATGAGTTTCAATTTTACTCGACGACTAATGGAAAAAAACTCGAACACTAATTCTTTTTTAACCCTTCTTGCAAAAGAAGAGGTCATTCCTGAAAAGGTAAAACAAAACCTACTGCATTTTTATGAAAACTATAAAAATGCAGTAGGTTTAAATAAATCCTCCGATGAAATTTTCACGCGCTTTTTACTGCTTGTAAAAGAGCAAATGGAACACCCTTTTTCTTTTGAGCCTTACCACGAGCAAATCCGCGCTCCCTTTGATTACTATGCCTTTGGTCTTGATATGCTGCGCCCCTTAGTGGACATAGAAAAATCTTCTTTAAGAGGAGAAGACAATTTAAAGCAGATCACTGCCTACTTAAGCCAAGGCGATAATGTGGTCTTACTCTCTAACCACCAAACAGAAGCCGATCCTCAAGCTATTAGCATTCTTCTTGAAAAAAACTATAATAAGCTAGCTGCGGAAATGATTTTTGTCGCAGGAGAAAGAGTGATTACAGACCCTGTTGCAGTGCCTTTTAGTATGGGACGCAATTTAATTTGCATTTATTCTAAAAGATATATTGATCATCCTCCTGAGCAAAAGCTTAAAAAGCAGCTCCATAACAAGCATACCATGGAGCTCATGAGCAAGCTTTTGATTGAAGGGGGAAAATGCATTTATGTAGCTCCAAGTGGCGGAAGAGATAGGCGCAATGAACAAGGTGTTATAGAGGTTGCTCCTTTTGATCCTCAAAGCATTGAGATGTTTTATCTTATGGCAAAAAAAGCCAAAACCAAAACCCACTTTTTTACTTTAGCCCTTAAAACTTACGATCTTTTGCCTCCGCCTGTTACCATTCAAGTAGAGCTTGGTGAAACACGCCATACACAAAGAGCAGGTATTCACCTATCCTTTGGAAAAGAAATAAACATGCAGCATTTCCCGGGAGATGATGCCTTAGATAAACACGTTAGACGCGAGAATCGCTCGACCTTTATTTGGCAACAAGTTAAAAGAGGCTATACCAACAACGTAGTTGCATAATACTTAGAAAAGAAGAATAACTTAAGAGAGATAAAATTTCTTTCTCTCTCCTTTCTTCCTCTGTGGTTTCTTCCCTCTGTGGTTTATCTTTGGCTAACACTTGGATGCGCAAAGACTTGCATTTTTTTAACCACAGAGGGAAGAAACCACAGAGAAAAGAGAGAGAGAGAAAAAAAATTTATCTCTCTATGTGATTCTTCTGCTAAGATTATGCAAAAGCGCCATACCCAACAGGAGAATGAAGCATGAAGCATTCATACAGACCATATTTACTTAGCATTACAGTCTTTCTTATTTCTACACTTGCCTCAGATGAAGGCTATAGGACCATTACAGACAAAACGACACTGCCTCTTCTAAACCCTTCTTTAAAAGAGAGAAAAATAGCAAAAATTGAGCTAGATAATGGGCTTCAAGCTTACCTGATTTCCGATCCCCAAGCAAAAAATTCAGCAGCAGCCTTATCTGTGGAAGCAGGCTCCTGGAATGACCCTAAAGAATATCCGGGAATGGCGCACTTTTTAGAACATATGCTCTTTATGGGAACTGAAGCTTATCCTAAAGAATTTGAATACATGCACTATATCACCGATCATGGCGGCATGGTCAACGCCTCAACCTGGCCCGATCATACAGTCTATATGTTCTCTATTAACAATGAAGCCTTCGAAGGTGCACTAGACAGATTTTCCCATTTTTTCATAGACCCTCTTTTCTCCCCTTCTTGCATTTCAAGAGAGCTCCACGCCGTTGATCAAGAACATGCTAAAAATATTGAAAATGATGCGTGGCGCGAATACATGATTTTTAAAGAAACAGGGAATAAAGAGCACCCAAACTCCGCTTTCTCTACAGGAAATGCCAAAACACTATCGGGTATTCCTCAAGAGGCTTTAAAAAAATGGTACGCTGAAGAATATAGCTCAGATAAAATGCATCTTGTTATGCTCTCCCCTCTTCCTATTGAAGAAATGACAAAGCTTGCTTTGCAAGATTTCTCCTCCATTAAAAATAATGGATCTAAAGGAACAACTTTTGCAGCATCTCTTTTATCGAATAAGCAAACAGGGCATATCATTTATATCAAGCCTATTAAAGATATAAGACGCCTCTCTATTGTTTGGGAAGTCCCTAAAGAGTTTGCCCAAGACGAAGATAAAAAAGCCCTCGATTTTGTCTCCTATATCTTAAAAAACGACTCAGATAATAGCTTGCTTCAAGAGCTTAAAAAAGAAAAGATTGCAGAAGATCTCGATGTATCATCTGATCGTTTTGGAAAAGAGGATGTCATCTTCAGAATCGATGTGATGCTTACAGAACAAGGCGTTGGTCAAATCGATACAGTCATTACGCGCTGCTTTCAAGCCATAGAAAGGCTTAAGAAAACAGAGATCCCTGCGTCCCTATTTAATGAAATGAATAAAATTTCAAAGCTTAACTACCAATATCAATCAAGAGAAGAAGCGTTTAATTTTGTATTTGAAACAGCAAACGAAATGCTGTACGAAAATCTTGCAACTTACCCAGAAAAAACACATATGGCAACAAGTTACGATCCTTTATTCGTATCTTCTTTTATCAATACCCTTACCCCCACCTCTTGTGTTATTTTTGTACAAGCTTCTCCTCAAGCAACAGGAGTTCCAGTAGATACAAAAGAAAAATGGATGCAAGCTGAATATGCAGTAAAAGAAATCTCTAGCTCAAAACTTAACGCTTGGGCAAATCCGGCTCTTAACCCGCATATCGATATACCAACTGGCAATCCGTTTATTCCTGAAAATCTTGCCCTTGTTAAAACAGAGCCCCAAGAAGACGCCATTCTCCCCACTCCAACTCTCATTGGAAATGATGAAGGATCAAAAATCTATTTTGCTCCTGATTCTAAATATTTAGTTCCAGAAGTTGTTACGCTCTTTAATATTAAAACGCCTCTTTTTGATGGCACTGCTAAGAAAAGTGTTCTTACAGACCTTTACCTAAAAGCTCTTGATGATAAAACATCGTCCCTTCTTTTTTATGCTAATGCAGCAGGCATTCATTCTGCAATCCAGAATGACAACCTAAAGCTTACCCTAAAACTTACAGGGTTTAGCGAGAAGGCGCCTTCCTTCTTAAAACAGTTCGCTGCGTCTTTAAGAAATGTAACCCCTTCTAAAGCCCAGTTTGAAATTTATAAACAATCGCTTTCAAGTTCCTACGATAATGCTAGTAAAGAGCTTCCTTTCCGCCAAGGATTGGATCTTTTAGCAAGCATGATTTATAATGATGCCCCAACTGCCCAAGATAAACTGGCAGCTCTTCAAGGGATTTCTTATGAAGATTTCCAACTCTTTGCAAGCAACATCTTTAAAAAGGCTTATGTAGAAGGTCTTATTTGTGGAAATATCACCCAAGAGCGAGCTGAGACTCTTTGGGCAGATCTTAAAGGAGAGCTTGCTTACAGCCCTTTCCCCATAGCGCTACACCCTAAAAAACATGTGCTTATTCTTCCGCAAAAAAATGGCCCCTTTATGGTTAATACCCAAACGCCAAGACAAGGAAATGGAGTGATTCTTCTTGTAGAAGAAGGCCCCTTCTCCTTTGAAAATAGAGCAGCTCAGCAAATTTTAGGCAAAGGGCTACAGGAAGGATTTTTTGATACTCTACGTACAAAACAGCAAACAGGCTATATTGCTAAAGCAGCCGACAGCGAAGTAGAAAGACAGCTTATGCAACTATTTGTTGTCCAATCAAGCTCTCATAACTGCACAGACCTTATTGCACGCTTTGAGCTTTTCTTAGAAGACTTCTTAAAAAACCTCAATGAAAGAATGTCTAAAGAGCGCTTTGAAACAGTCAAAACAGGGCTTGTAAAAACGCTTCAAATGCCCCCTGAAAACCTCTCCCTTATGGGGTCGCGCCTATTTAATCTAGCCTTTGAATACCAAGCAGATTTTAAATGGGATGAGAAAAGAATAGCCGCTTTAAATGAAATGTCGTATGACAATTTCCAAAAGCTTTCAACGCAGTTCCTCTCTCGCAAAAACCAAAGAAGACTTGCCATTCTTGTTGAAGGTGTGCTCGATCCCGAGAACGACTTCCGCTACGAAAGAGTCACCAAGCAAGACGTCTGCGACCTTGGCACCTACGTCTCCTGGAAATAACCACAAAGAAGGATAACAGGGGAGAATAAAAATTTCTCTCCCTCTCTCCCCCCTCTGTGGTTTCTTCCCTCTGTGGTTTGTCTTCGGCTAACACTTGAGCACTCAAATGTTAGCTAAAGACAAACCACAGAGGGAAGAAACCACAGAGAAAAGAAAGAGAAAATAAAAAATTTCTCTTTGGTTATTCTTGATCGCCGTATTGTTCGATGAGCTTGGCGATAAGGCCGCTCCAGCCGGTTTGGTGGCTGGCGCCAAGGCCGAGGCCTGTTTCGGCTTGGAAGTATTCGTTAAAGAGGAACAGGTCCTTGAAGTAGGGGTCTTTGCTGAATAAGGGATTTGAGCCGTAAAACGGGCGGTTTAAATCGGGCGTTTCCTTAAAAATCTTGATTAATCTGTGCGCTATATTCCCTGCAACATCCCAAAGAGTGAGAAAATTGCCTGATCCCGTTGGGCACTCTACCTTAAAGTCATCTCCAAAATAGTGGTGAAACTTTTGCAACGATTCGATAATCAAAATATTTAAAGGAAACCAAACAGGGCCGCGCCAATTGGAATTGCCGCCAAAAAGCCTAGAGGTTGACTCGGCAGGTTCATAATCGATGCAATACTCTTTACCATCAAAAGCCAAAGAAAAAGGATGCTCTTCATGATATTTCGATAAGGAGCGGATTCCATAAGGAGATAAAAACTCTTTCTCATCCAATACAATCTTAAGTAATTTGCGAAGCTTCTCTTCATTTAAAATAGATAAGAGCATGCGCCCATTCAATCCAGGCTTTCGCATGGAGGCTACTTTTGCACACAAATCTTCTCGATTATCTAAAAACCATGTAATTCTTTTTCTAAAATCCTTCATTCTATCAAGCACTTCAGCATCCAGAACAGCCACTGCAAAAAGAGGGATAATTCCCACCATAGAGCGGACCTTTAAAGAGAACTCTTTTCCATCGCTTAAAGAAAGAAGATCGTAGTAAAAGCCATCCTCTTCATTCCAAAGAGAAAGCTTTTCTTTTCCTCCATTTATCGCCTCAGCAATAAAGAGAAAATGTTCATAAAACTTACTTGCCATATCTTCGTAAGCAGGATTTGTTTTTGAAAGATGGCAAGCAATAGAAAGCATGTTACAGCAGTACATCCCCATCCAACTTGTCGCATCGGATTGATAGAGAATAGAACCAAGTGCAAAATCTACGCTTCGATCAAAAATCGAGATGTTATCTAATCCTAAAAAGCCCCCTTGAAAGATGTTTTTTCCTTTGGCATCTTTTCGATTCACCCACCAAGTAAAATTAAGCAAAAGTTTCTGAAAAACAGCTTCTAAAAAAAGAAGATCTTCTTTGCCATAAAGTTTTTTTTCTATTTTAAACACACGCCAAGCCGCCCACGCATGAACAGGCGGGTTGACATCATTAAAAGACCATTCGTAAGCTGGCAGCTGGCCATTGGGGTGCATATACCACTCACGCGTAAGTAAAGAAAGCTGCTTTTTAGCAAACTCAGGGTCAATCATTGCAAGAGGAAGCGCCTGAAAAGCTGAGTCCCATGAGAAAAAGGCTGGGTATTCCCATTTATCAGGAACAGATAAAATATCGTCGTTATAGATGTGGACCCAGTCTGCATTGCGCGGCATTTTTCTATTAATGGGAATGGCATCCCCTTTAAGCCAGTCTTCTATCACATAATGATAAAACTGTTTATTCCAGAGCATTCCATATAGGGCTTGCCTTTGAATAGCGCGCATCTCCTTAGAAAGAGACGCATTTAAAACAGAATCGTAAAATTCTTCTGCCTCTTGCCTTCTTTTTGAAAATATTTCTTCCGCAGAAGAAAAACTTGCTTCTTTGCTTAAAGATAAAATAACACTTTTAGAAGCTCCCGGATCTAAATGAAAAGCATAATGAACAGCTGCTTTGGTCCCTTTTTGCAAAGGATTTACAGCCTCCTTTACTCCCTCTATAAGATACGTATGAAAAGCATCTTTTACATAAGGTGAAGTATTAGCTACATTATAGAGAGCCTTTAGATTAGAATCATTTTCTGTAAAAAGAACTTCGTCTGCCTTTTCAAAATGTAAAAAATAACGCTCTTTTCCATCAAAAGCTTCAATAGAGGCGTTTTGAAGTTTTAAAGAGGGTCTTTTGCTCTTTTTATTCCAACTCCAGGTATTTCTATACCAAAGAGTCGGAAGCACATGCAAAGAGGCTTTTTCTTTCCCTCTATTTGTCGCTGTAACTTTAATGAGAATGTCTTCCGCAGAAGCTTTTGCATATTCGATGAAAATATCAAAATAAGCACTCCCTTCAAAAATATTTGTGTCTTCAAGCTCATATTCTTTGTCATGAAGCCCTCTTTTCTGATTTTCCTCTACCATCTGCTTATAAGGATAGGCTTTATGAGGATATTTATATAAATAGCGCATATAAGAATGGGTAGGCGTATTTTCTAAATAAAAATAATACTCCTTAACATCCTCTCCATGGTTGCCCTCAGGACCACTTAACCCAAAAAGACGCTCTTTTAAAATCTCATCCTTTTCGTTCCAAAAACTACAAGCAAAACAAAGCTTTTGATGATTATCAGAAATGCCTGCAATCCCATCTTCTCCCCATCTATAGGCTCTAGATTTAGCTTGCCTCTCGGGAAAATGGTTCCACACATCGCCTTCTTCACTGTAATCTTCCCGAACAGTCCCCCACTGTCTTTCACTTAAATAAGGCCCCCACCTCCTCCAATGCGCTTTTTTTTGCCCATGCTCCAAAAGACGCTCTTTTTCCTTAGACATCTACCACCCTCTTTTCCTCAACATATAAAACAAAAAATATTAAACATCAAACAACTGAAAAACATAGATTATTTTATTCAATATGGAAAATATTGGGAGGTTATACTATAATATTCTAATAAAAAAAGGAGATTCGTATGGGCATTGAAGCACTAGCACAAGCACCTAATAAATGGAAATTAGCCGAGCGCATGGCGGGCAACGCAAACGCGCCTAAGCAAGCTTTGGAAGGAATTTTTACAAGTATTATAAATAACGTAGAACAAAAAACTAATACCAAAACTGACTCAGCTGTAAGAGAAAAAATTTGGAATGACGTTTCAAGTGAAAGATTACAGATTCTTAAAAATACAATGCTTGAGACAATCTGCGATGTAATTCTGGGCGGATTTGGAGATAGAGAAATAACGGAAATGCTCGAAGAACATACAAGAACAAACCGTATAAGCAACCAAATATATATGAAACGGATTGAAACAAGTTATTACTCAAATCACGAGGATATAACAAATTCTGTATCTAACAAAGCTCATTCAATGGCAGACGATTTAGTCACAGAAGTCGTCAATGCCGCAAAAAAAGAAGGCATTCTTAAACTTCCATCCGCCTAGCCTTCAGATAAGAAAGAGAGACATTTTTTATTCTCTCTCTTTCCCCCTCTGTGGTTTCTTCCCTCTGTGGTTTGTCTTTAGCTAACATTTGAGCGCTCAAGTGTTAGCTGAAGACAAACCACAGAGGGAAGAAACCACAGAGGGGGAAAGAGAGAGAATAAAAAAATTGTCTCTCTTCTTTATCCTGTTCATCCTAATACCTTTGTTATTCTTATTGAAAAAAATTGATAAAATGAATTAAAATCGTTTAAATTATATAATTTAAATGATTAATTATGACAAATGCCTCTCTTGTTTTAAGTAGACATTATCCTTGTACAGGGCAAGAAAATATCGACCCCAGAAGAAGGCCTACAAGCGCTTGTCTTTTAAACTCTAAAAAAGCCGTTACAGTTCTCTCTACTTCTCCTCCGATTACTATAGATAGGAAAGGAGAGTATTCCTTATTTTGCTTGGGGAGCAACCCATTTTGGGTAGAAGAGATGTGCGCAAAAATTGGCAATACCCGCATGAAATTAGCGAGTAAACTTCTTCAGGAAAAGCACCCGTTTCTGCCTATTCTTAATCAGGCTGATATTTTGAAATGGCAGAAATTAGTTACGGAAACACTTCGTCCTTTTATAGAAATTTTTCAAGAGCATCCCGATAACTTTCCTAGCCAAAAACTTACTTTCTTAATTATTTCTCCTTTATCCCCAAGAGATTTAAGACCTCAAGTTGAATGCACTAAAGAAAAAATAGATGGTTATGTGCAAGAATTTCTAGATCAGCTTAAAAAAAATAAAACACTATCTCTTCCTTTTCTTAATCATAATACAGGCATAATAGAAGCTCCTTCTTTTGCTAAAGGCGGATATAAGCATCTTTACTATATTGAGGCAAGTCTTAAAGCGCACTGGCAGCTAGTAGCAGGGATTTCAACCTTTGATATTTCTGAAAATGGGTTAAAAAACTTAAAAAATGCGCAAGAAGAGGCCGATTTACTTCTTAAACTACAGGGCAAAGAAGGTTGGGTTCAAGTGCGTGAGGTAACTTATAGAGCAGGTCTTGAGAGCGATAACATTCATCAAATACAGCAAACTCTTGTCATGAATGGATACATAGGAGATGGGAAATTTTTATTAAAATACTTAAGCAGATACCCTCAACATAGCACAGAGCAAAACATCATTCACATGAGTCAAACGCTTGCAAAAGCCCTAAACATACTCCACACAGAATTTAAGCTTATCCACCAAGATGTCAAACCGGCAAATATTTTATTTACCGTTGTTGATGGATCTATTTCTGTTGTCGTAGCAGATCCAGGTCTTGCAGCTCCCAAGGGAAGGACCAAAGGCACTACCATCAAATATGCTCCTTATGAATATTTACAAACCAAAAAAAGAGAGCTAGATTTTATAGCAAATCACCACGCCGCATCCCCCCTTAATTTCTTTGATGGGATTGCAGAGGAATCGATGGATGTGTATGGCCTTGGACTTATTATGTATCAGTGGCATTTAGGATATAATGACAAACACCCGGGATTACAAAATCCTCATACCTGCCATCCCCTCCTCGTAGAAGGAGATTCTTCCTACACACGTATAAATAAAGCTATGCATGCTCTTGAACAAGAGTGGTTCGAAGAACCTCCAAGTAAATTAAGTCTTTCTCATCTAATTTGGAGAATGACCCATAAAGACAGAAGCATTCGCCCTTCTTCTATGCAAGAAGTTCTAAAAAACCTTGAAGAAATTCACTTTCTAGAAGCTTTAAAAGAATTCTTAATCGAAAAAGATTTTGCATCCTTTGGAGCAGCTCAGCATAAGCTCGCTTCTAGAGAAGACCTAATAAAGATTCACGAAGAATTTTATGAAGAATTGCAAGAATTGTACCCAACAAATCCAGAAGAAATTAAAGCATTGAATGTCGCGTTAATTAAGGAGTATGTAAAAGCTGAAGAAACAACCACAGTAAAAATCACAACTTCATTAAAATCCCAGGCTAAAGGAATTTTAGAGTTTAGATCTGCGCAAAATAGAGCAAACGCTTTCTTACACTGGAGAGAAAAAAATAGGGCCCTAACATTTAAAATCCTCTTAGAAACCTGGCCGGATAAAGAAATCCCCTTCGATTCTCTAGCAGAAATCTTCATAGATCAGATATCGCCTCAAACCGCTTGGGCTAAGCAGCTTAGGAAACTTTCTAGACGGAATTAAATAGTTTAAATGATAAATTTTTCATTTATTGCAAAAAATGAACAATTAATATACAATATATATTATTATTTAAAATTAAATCAAATAAACTTATGATTCCTATTTCAAGAACCAACTGGACCGGCAAGAAGCTTCCTCAGCCAGCATGCCAGGGCCAAGAAAATACCTCGCCTAAGCCAAGTAAAATGCTGCCCAAAGACTTGCCCACTTGGAATACACCCGAAGAAACAAAAGATATCGCACAACTTTGTCTATCTAATGATTTCCTCTGGAGCCAAAACACTGGTTTAGAAATTCAATTCATTCGCAGAGATATCGCAACAAAGCTCCTTACAAGTGAAGACCCTCTTAAAGAAAAAGATCTAAAAAAATGGAATGCTCTTCTTACAGAAACACTTAAGCCTCTTATCGAAGTTGTAAAAAAACATCCGGAAAACATATCCAGCCAAGAACTCCTTTGCTTAATCACCCGTCCTATATCTAAAAAAGATCTCTCCTTAAGACCTCTACCTCAACCTAAAACCATTGAAAAGTACACTAAAAGAATTCTTTCTCTTTGCAAGGAAAGCATCACGCTTCCTCTACTTGCTTCGAAATATCGGCTAGAAAAAGTCTCTATTGGGAATGGAACCTTTAAAACCTTTTATAAAGTGGTTACTTCTTCTTTATCCTCTTGCCTAGCGCTTGGAGCATCTTCTTACAAAACAGAACAGAACAGCCTTTATCTTTTAGAAAGATCAAAACAAGAGGTAAATCTCCTTCTAAAATTAAGAGGAGAAGAGGGATGGATCCAATTACATGAAGTGACTTATAGACCTATTTTAAAAGATGGTGTCATTGTGGGCATTCAGCAAGGACTTCTTATGGATCATTATTTAGGAGATGGGAAAGATCTATTAAAACTGCTCAAAGAAAAACCGGAATTCAATACAGCGCAAAATAAACTAGAGATGTTTAAAACTCTTGTTAAAGCGCTCCAGTTACTTCATATAAAACATGAGCTTGTTCACCAAGATGTGAAAAAAACCAACATTTTATATACGATCGATGCAAAAACCCAAAAGCTTTCCGTTGTCATGGCAGACCCGGGTCTTGCAGCTCCCATGGGGAAAACTATAGGCAGAACAAAAACCACTGCTCCTTATGAATATTTATTAAAACTCCGGTTAGAAGAAAGGAATCCTAAAATAAACACTAAACTTCTTTATGAACAAGTTGTCGATGAAAGCACAGATGTCTACGGACTTGGACTGATCGCTTACGAGTGGTATTTAGGATCTAATGATCGCCATCCAGCTCTCAATAAAGAAGCTGAAAAGACGTCCCTATCTACAGATCAAATTCTCGAAGCACTTGAAGAAGATTGGTTTGAAGAGCCTTCCAAAGGAGGAATCCTTCATCTGATCTGGAGAATGTGTAATAACGACCTTCTAATTCGCCCAGTCTCTATGGAAGAAGTACTCAATAAGCTTGAGAAAATAAGCATCCCCAAAGCCCTTAAAAAACTCGATTTTAAATAACATAGAGGGTATAAAAATCTCTCCCTCCCTTTCTTCCTCTGTGGTTTCTTCCCTCTGTGGTTAATCTTTGGCTAACACTTGAGCACACAAAGTCTTGCATTTTTTTAACCACAGAGGGAAGAAACCACAGAGGAAGAGGGAGAGAGAGAGAGATTTATGCCCTCTCTGTTATTATTCAGGGTGTTTCATATTGTGATAGACAACGTCCACATCATCTAATTCCTCAATCCAATCGATAAGGGCCTGATTTGCTTTAGCATCTTCCTCGTTGCATTCCACATACACTTTAGGAATCATTTCAAGTTCAGCCTCTTCTACCTTTATCCCTGCGCTATCAAGCTTGTCTTTAACCTGAAAAAGAGAATCAGGGGGTGTTGTAATGATATAACAATCTTCTAAGGCTTCAAAATCTTCAGCACCAGCTTCTGTAGCTAAAAGGAAAAGATCATCTTCCTTCGCCTCTTTTTTACCGACACGAATAATCCCCTTATGATCGAAATTAAAAGAGACAGCTCCTTGTGTAGCAACCGTTCCCCCTCTTTTATTTGTCGCAATGCGCATATCAGAAGAGATTCTATTTTTATTATCCGTCATAATATCAGCAAGAATTCCCACTCCTCCATAACCGTATAGCTCGTAGGTGAGTTCAGAATAATCTGCTTGGTCTGCAGAAGAAGCTTTTTTGATGTTTCTTTCTATGTTATCGCTTGGGAAATTTGCAGCTTTGGCTTTTTGAATAACAAGGCGCAAACGTGTATTAGTTTTAGGATCAGAGCCCCCTTGTTTAACAGCACTAATGATCTCTTTTGCAATACGGGAAAAAATCTTTCCCTTCACTTTATCCGATCTTTCTTTTCTATGCTTAATGTTTGCCCATTTACTATGTCCAGCCATAATCTTCCCTAATTTTTTTAGAAAAACATTTTTTTATTATTTTTTTCCCACTGCTTTGCAAGCGCATACTCCTCAAATTCCTTTTCCTTCTTTTTAAAGGTCGCATGATGAATATGCCATCTGCCTCCCTTGCGGAAAGGAGGGTAAACGTGGTGGAGCATCTCATGATACACAATATAGGAAATAAAATAAGGGGGAAAATCTGCGTTATCTAGAAGTGGATTTACACGAATAAGCTTTTTTTCAGGGTAATAAGAACCAAGCCGTCTATAAGCTCTAGCGCGTCCCACTAAACGCTTCGACCACTCAATCTTCACCTTTACCGCGCCCCCAAAATACTTAGCATTCATCTCCGCATAAATCTCTTGCAAACTATAAACACTTATTCTAGGAGCCACCACCTCCGGCTCTTGCCTCCCCACCATCATCTTCAGCCACTTAATCACTCAAACACCCCCTTAAAATTATAAATACAGCAAAGGAGTATTTTCTTTTCCTCGTGCCCGTGTGCGTGCCCGTGCCCGTACTCGATTTTTCGGGCACCGGCACGGGCACGCACACGGGCACGAGGAAGAAAAAAGAAACTCTCTTGTTTATTAAAGTTCTTTTTCCATGAGGATTTTGGAGCGGTAGGTGCTATCTTCTTTAATGAAGTGGAGCTGCTCACCGTATCTCTTAAAACCCATTCTTTCATAAAGATGGCGCGCAGGATTTTCCTGATACACCTCAAGGTGCAAAAGCTCTATGCCAAATTTTTCTTTTGCACGCTTCATGAGCGCTTCAAGAAGAGTCGTCCCGACTCCCTTGCCTCTATATTGTTCATCTACAATGATGGCAAAAAGACACTGATGGGAAAGCTTTTTAAAAGGCTGAATATAGAGATTAGACATTGCACAAGGAACGCCATCCCAAGTAGCTGTTAAAGCAGATCCTTTTTCAGCACACTGCATCCAAAGGCGCACAGAATCTTCTACTTCTCTTGCATCTCCCATAGGAAACCAGCGAAGAATTCCTGGAACCAAAAGCCAACGCGTAAGAAAAGGCGCATCGCTAGGTTCCGTAGGTCTAACCTCTATAGAATATGTCACAACTTAACCTCCCATAAAATACGCGCTAGATATTTACCATTTTCTTTGACAAATTTTTCCTGCCGTACAAAAGCGTGAAATCCTTGCGCTTCAAGAATTTTTGCAATAGGGTTTCCTTCAAATGTCTCAATATACATATATTCTAAGAGAAACCGCGTCTTTGCTAAATTCTTTAAATTTTTAATTAAAGACGAACCTATCCCCTTTCTTTGGTACTTAGGCTCTACAATAATTTTAAAAAGGCAATGGTGCGCAACTTTCCGGTAAGGCATTAAAAAAAGAGTCCCAATAGCGCAGGGCTTATCATTTACTAAAGCTGTCAAACTTGCCAAATACTTACTAAATCCAATCCAGCAAAGGGCTGCATCTTCTAGCTCCTTTCCTTCTGAAACAGGAAACCAATGCAGCATTTCAGGATCATTTAACCACTTTTTTAAATATACCCCGTCTTCTATAACAGAGTAGCGCATATCGTATCCGTTAATATTAACTGTCATCCAAATTCCTTAAGATAAGCATTAATAAAATCATCGATATCGCCATCCATCACAGCATCGATATCGCCCTTCTCAAATTTTGTTCTTGTATCTTTAACAAGCGTATAGGGTTGGAATACATAATTTCTAATTTGACTTCCCCAAGAGATTTCCTTTTTTTCTCCCCCAAGAGCCTCTAATTGACTCTCTCTTGCAGCAACTTCTTTTTCATAAAGTTTTGCTCTTAACATTTTAAGGCACGTCTCTTTATTTTGTACCTGAGAGCGCTCGCTTTGGCAAGAGACAACAACACCAGAAGGGAAGTGGGTGATTCTAACAGCAGAATCTGTTTTATTTACGTGCTGTCCCCCAGATCCAGATGCTCTATAGGTATCGACTCTTAAGTCATCGGGTTTTATTTCTATTTTAATATCATCATCAATCTCAGGTGTGGCATCGACAGATGCAAAACTTGTATGTCTTTTTGCATTGCTATCAAAAGGAGAAATTCTTACAAGACGGTGCACCCCTTTTTCAGCTTTACAATACCCATAAGCAAAAGGGCCTGTTATTCTAAAAGTGATGCTTTTAATCCCTGCAACATCTCCCTCTACAGTATCAATCACCTCAAGCTTCCATCCTCGCTTAGCAACCCACCTTTGATACATCCTAGAAAGCATAAGAGCCCAATCGCAAGCTTCTGTACCCCCTGATCCTGCGTTAATGCTTAAATAACAATTTTTCCCATCCATTTCATGAGAAAGCATTTTACGCACTTCGAGTTCAGCTAAAGCTTCATCGATTAAGGGAAGTTCAGCTAAAAGATCGTTTGCAAAAGCCGTATCTCCGGCTTCCTCAGCCTCAGGCAGAAGGGCCTTTACATTATCAAAGCGCTCTTTCAATTCCTTATAAGGAACTGTCCATAATTTGATGGCGTTAGATTCTTCAATCACTTTTTGGGCAGCGTGATTATCATCCCAAAAATGGGGATCTTCCATCTTTTCTGCTAGCTCTTTAACTTTTGCCTCTTTTGTGGCTAAGTCAAAGATACCTCTGCATATGAAGGAGCCTTTCCTCAATATTCTTTAACGTCGCAACTGTCTGATCATTCATAATTATATCCCCTTTAAGAAGAAGAGAAGAATAACAAGATGAACAGGATAAAGCAGGATATACAAGATGAAGAAAGAGGTTTTTTTTCTTTTCTCTGTGTGCTCTGTGATCTCTGTGGTAAAAAAATTTGCTAACACGTTAGATGCGGGCGTTCTCTCGATAATTTTTTACCACAGAGATCACAGAGCACACAGAGAAAAGAAAGAAAAAACCCCCTTTTTCTTCATCCTTTTCCCATCCTGTATATCTTGCTCATCCTGTTCATCTTGTTAATTCTTCTCTCTTCGTTATTTCTTTGTGGTTTTTAGTTTGAGGAGAATTTTGGAGTCTTCTCCAAGCTCATAATTCCAGGTCCATGTAGGAGCTGAAATGGGCTCTTTAATTTGTTTTAATTGTCCATTTTCACGTAAGACGCATCCCATTTTCTACTTCAAAATAGAAATTCCCCTTAATTTCTAGGTCTTCGGCATAAAACTCCCCGTTTCCTCGAATTTTAATCATAGAGGATTCTTTGTGGGTTATCTCGTTTTTCCAAAAAATATTTGCAGCCTCTTTGTCTATTCCTAAATTTTTAAAGGCAACATTTTTTAACGTGCATTTTCCTTCGAGATGTTCCGCTTCTACAATTAAACTTCCTTCTAAAAAAAGATTTTCCACATCTAATTCTGCAATATGAAGATTTAAGTAAGCATGAATCCCAAGAGATCCTCCTCGCAGTTTTTGTGCAATCACTTCATACATAGGACCTAAAGCAGGATAGTAAAGAAAAATAAAGGAGGGACCTTCTGAAAAAAATAGAGAAGGATCGATCAGAGACGCTGTCTTTATTTTACAATAATGGGTTAAAAGCTCCTCTGCATTTTTAAGTACATCTAGAAAGCACCCTTCAGGTGTTTCTAATAAAGAAGAGCCTACAACATATTCTTTTTTTGCTGTGGAGATCGTTTTATTTCTCTTATTGTAAGTTAAAAATGTCTTAAGATCTTTTTTATCAGAAAGAGGAGCCAAAAACGTTTCTCCCATATGATCTGCGATATTTTGCATTGTCGATTCAAGACG
>JABDCQ010000022.1 GCA_013288075.1 Chlamydiota bacterium
GCAGCAGCAGCTTGGTTATATGGAGATTTCCATGTCAATACAAACGAGAAGCTTACGGCTCCTGAAAATGCTATTTTATCGCCTTTTAATTTCACTTCAAAAGATCACTTTGATGCGGGTAGAGCCATTACAGATATTGCTCTTGGATTGCGCTACGGCTACGAATTTGAAGATTTTGGCGCTTTTAATGTTCAGCTTGCTTGGGAACAATATTTTTTCTTCAATCAAAACCAGTTTGAAGACACTAATGGGGCCTCTTTTGTTACAGGAACTGACTTAACCATGCAAGGACTTACTCTATCCTTCGGCGTAGAGTTTTAAAAAATTTATATGTTTTAAAGGAGAAAATTATGAAAGGGAAGAAATTATTACTAGGAGCAGCTTCAGCGCTGCTTTGTTTTACTGTTAACTTAAGCGGGGCTCTGGAATATATTCAGGTGGAGCGTTACTCTAAACAGCTTTTGAGAGGCGCTGCATCGCCAAGTGATAAGGCGTCAGCAATAGTTATTTTTGAAAATTCTTTTAGTTCGGCCAATGCTGCGACGTATTTTGAGGTGGATTTAGCTAATGGCGTGATTATTATAAAAAACCCAGGAAATTATCTTGTAGATTTTGGGGGAGTTGGAACGGGTTCAAAAATAAACAGTCGAGACCTAAAGGTGCTGCCTGTATCCTCCTGGGGATTCTCTGTTGTATCTGACGTGAATTCTGATTTACAATTCCTCGCTGCAGCTTCTGTCCCAGCTTCAACTGTTGTTAATACGCCAAACTCGCAGTTTAAAAGCACAGAGAAACTCTCAGCTGGGCTTTCTAAAACTACCCAAATAACCACTACAGCTGCAAATACAGCTATTTCTCTTCGTGGATTAAATCTATTGAGTTCAAGTGAGCAAGTAGAAATAGAAGCGGCAGATCCTACTAAGGCTTTTAATCCTAATGCTAGACCAGCGAACATTAGCCCATTAGCTTTACCAGAGACTTCTGCTTATATGAATATAACCGTTGTACCTTAATTCTTTTTAATAGGCGCAAATTATTTGCGCCTATTTTCAGCTTTACCATATACCCAAACAATGC
Organism: Chlamydiota bacterium; assembly: GCA_013288075.1. GTDB lineage: Bacteria > Chlamydiota > Chlamydiia > Chlamydiales > Rhabdochlamydiaceae > JABDCQ01. The sequence continues at coordinate 1,078 of JABDCQ010000022.1, forward strand.
CTCTGCCTTTTCACTTATTAGCGAGCCTCTTTAAAGCTTCTTTATTTTCTTCGATGATTTTTTCTACTAGAGGAGTGATTTCAACGTCTGAAATATTCATTTCTTTAGATCCAGTTAATACGCGAGAGCGAATATAATCTTGTAAGGAAACGCCTTCTAGTGCAGCCATAGCTTTTAGTTTTCTGTAGTCAAAGCATTGGAAGCCGAGCGACAAAAGCAGCGATATAAATGATACAATGATATGAATGATGAAGAAAAAAATAAAAAATATCATTCTTATCATTGTATCATTCTTATCATTTCCTTGCTGCTAATTCCTTAAAGCCTTAGCCAAAATCATGAGTGTACCCAATTTTTGAAGTTTCTTGGGTATACACGCTTAAGTAACAAGGTAGCAGGGATTAGAAATAAAATCCCAATTAATGAAAATATCAGTGGATAATTTAATTAAGATTGTGCTACTATTTCATACATGGAAAATGTAGAAACAACTTTTACTTCCTTTTCTTTACCTAGGCAAAAGCTAAATAGCTTCTGTTTGTACTCCTCTTATTACCGCTAAAAGCGGTATAAATCTTAGAATTTTTTTATTACATATTTTATTTTACAAAAAAATAAGAGGCTCTCGATGTTCCACTTTTTACGGCTTTCTGGGGTGATTCCAGCAAAGCCAGATCAAAGTGAAGCGCTTCGAGCGAGAAGTTCATAGCGGGTAGCTATGGACGCCGAGGAGAATTGATCTGGCAAAGCTGGAATTGCCCCAGAAAGCCGTAAAAAGTGGAACATCGAGGGTATGTTCATGTCTATGAGGGTTGAAGAAAAAAGAGTTTTAGGAGGGGATTTACTTCCTTCTATAGAAAAGGTGGAAGTAGCTAAAGCGCTTTCCTTAAGCTTTATTATTACAGAAGTGGTTAAGCGTGCACTGCTTCTTTTTTTAGAAAAAAATTTTAGCGCTTTTGATGCCCCTGTTGGAGATAACTCGTGTAAAATAAGGGCCGTTAGGGTGGCTCTTATTGCTAAGCGTTTTATGCGTGATTTGGGGTTCTCTGAAGAGTTCGAGCAGCTCTTAAAGCAGCTTGAGTTAATAGCCAAAAGAATCCAAGAAGTAATTCCTTCTAAAAAGACTTTGAGTTTAAAAGAATTTAGGGTTCTAACCGGCATTGAGTTTGAAATGTCGAGTGATGTTGCTTTTCTTGTGCGCTCCCATTTTTTATTTCTTGTTAAAAGAGAGGGGGTATACGAAGGGACAAATCCTGCCATTCTTCAACAAATAGCACCTATTGCTAATTCTACTGCAAAGGATTGGATTTTTGGAATGAAGCAGGAATTAGCTAGGGCTTCGGTAGAATTTGTGCGGAAAGTGGCTTTAACAATGAAGCATGAAAGAGCGCCTATTTTACAAAAGATGGTTGCAGATTCTTTTGTAAGAACTTATGAAAAAAGACCGGTGCTCAGTAATACCCACTCTATGGAGATTCTTTTTAGAGAAGTTTTAAGAGAAAATCTGTTCGTTGTTTTTAAAAGTGGAAAGGAAACTATTTTATTTCATTCTAATAGTTTTCAAACAGCGCTTACTCCCGCCAAGGAAGTAGACCAAAATGATGTTGATCATCCGGCAATTGTTATTGAAGCGGAAGGAGTAAATGAAGGCGCATTTTTTGATAAGCTTCTTGCAAGAGCTGCTCAAGACCCTCAATACCTAGATGGGGAAAAATCGGAGCCTATTGTATTTGACCTCCATTTGAACGATCCTTTAATTAAGCAAGAGCAGCGAAGATTTAGCGAACTTGCGCAACTATCTGTTTCTTTTCGGATTAACCATATTTTATGTGATAGGGTAGGAAGCTTAATTAAGCCAGAATGCTCTTGGCACTCTTGTAACTGGATGGGAGATGACCTTAATATCAAGCCCGGCTCCTGGTCAAAATGCTAAAAAAATAACGAGAGGAACAAAGAGGATAAATTTGGTTCTTGGGAATTATCTGGATTCTTGCTTTTCATCTTTCTTCTCTCTCTCTGTGCTCTGTGATCTCTGTGGTAAAAACTTATTGTAGAACGCCCATATCTAACGTGTTAGCATATTTTTTACCACAGAGATCACAGAGCACACAGAGAGAAGAAAGATTGTCCAATTCCTTTCTTTATAAAATTTAGCCCCCAATTCTTTCCAAGAATCATAAATTTCTTCTCTTTGTTCTTTAAAATCTTAATGTTTTTTCTTTGACAAAGTTTTTTTGGGGGTTTAAGTTGAGGAGAAACTTTGGAGCTTTTTATGACAAAAGCCTTGATGCCGATGAATGTATTCATTAACCGTGTAATACGAAACCTTTTTATTGGTTTTGCCATTATCCTTATTTCCTTAAGCCTAGGTATCTGGGGGTATTGGCATTTTGAGAAGATGGGTTTTGTAGAAGCTTATGAAAATGCGGCCATGATTTTGTCAGGCATGGGGCCAGTTAGCCCGATAAAAACGGAAGGTGGAAAGATATTTGCTGGTACTTACGCTCTTTTTAGCGGAATTATATTTCTCATTGTAATTGCTGTAATTATTGCTCCTGTATTCCATCGATTCCTTCATAAATTCATTATTAGCCAAAAATAGTTTAAGTCTTTAATTCTCTAAGAAACTACGTGTCCATTTTTTAATGTAAATAAAAATTAATTATTCATTTTATATTACTGTTTATTAGTCGTTTGTGTTTGTAATTATCTGATTTTATTTTGATTGCTGTTAATTTGACAATTAAATTAATTTATAGTATTAATTAGTTATAAGTCCTACGGTAAAAGAGCTGAAGAAGTTGCTGCGCGTACAGTAATGAAATCACATAAGAGAAAAGGTCATAGTAAAGGGGAGTAGTTTTTAAACAAATTAGGGGGAGATATGTCTCACAAAGATTTTTATGAGCTGTTTTTAATAGAATTAAGAGATATTTATGATGGTGAAAAGCAAATGACAAAAGCTTTGCCTGCAATGATTAATGCAGCACATTCTAAAGATTTAAAAGACGCTTTACGCTCTCATTTAGAAGAAACGAAGAATCAAGTAAAAAGACTCGATGCCATTGCATCAGAATTGAATGTTTCCCTTTCAGGAGAAACATGTAAAGCGATGCAAGGACTTGTTAAAGAAGCGCAAGACGCGATGAAAACCAATTTTCAAAGTGTTGTGAAAGATGCGGCAATTATTAGTTATGCGCAGCGTGTAGAGCATTATGAAATTTCTGTTTATGGAACTCTTAAAACTTTTGCAAAACACCTCGATTTGCCTTACGTAAAGCAATTGCTTGAGGACACATTGAAAGAAGAGGCTCATGCCGATAAAAAATTAACAGAGATAGCTGAAGGTTCTCTATTCTCTTCAGGACTTAACACTAAAGCCAAAAAAGCTGCATAACAAAGAGGATAATTTTTTTTTCTCTCTCTCTTTCTTCCTCTGTGGTTTCTTGTCTCTGTGGTTAAAAAAATGCAAGTCTTTTGTATGCTAAACGTTAGCAAAGAATTAACCACAGAGACAAGAAACCACAGAGGAAGAAAGAGAGAGAGAGGAAATTTAGTCCTCTTTGTTTTTGGTTTTATTTGGCTGTGGTTTTAATAACGGCGTCTAGGGGGATATTTCCGTTATAGAGGTGGTAGTATTTTGCAGAGCCGCCTGGGTTGGTTTCGTATACAAGTTTTCCATTTAGCTTTTCTGTAAGAAGAGTTAAAACGAGATAGTCTTTATTCTTCCAGAACTTTTCTGTGACATGAGAGATTTGATCTTCTTTAGCAAGATGAATGAATGCTTGATCTAAAGATGAAGGCATAACGTATCCGCTTTCTATGCTCTTTTGCCAATCTTCTTTAGAGATCACTTTATATAAGTATTTAGGTGCTAACTGCTCTTCTTCCATGCTAGATACTTTTCCTTGTGTTGCTTCTGCTGTGATTCCTGTGATAAAAACTGATAAAATTAAAATGAAGATGCGTGACATGTTTTTGCTCCTTTTTATTTGCAAAGATCTGAATTCTAATGACAATATAGAATACATGAAAGTTATTCTTACAGAAAAACCATCGGTTGCAAAAGACATTGCAGCCCACCTTGGAGCAAAGCAAAGGCACGACGGCTACTACGAGGGAAGCGGGTATCAAGTCACTTGGGCTTTTGGGCACCTTATTGCCCTTAAAAATCCCGAAGATTACGACCCTGCCTTAAAAAGATGGACTCTTGCGACAATCCCTTTTATTCCCAAAGAATTTGAGTTAAAAGTTGTAGAAGATAAAGGCATTCGTAAGCAATTTGGCATTATTAAAGGCCTTGTAAAAGCAGCAAGTGAGCTTATTTGTGCAACGGATGCCGGGCGAGAAGGGGAACTGATTTTCCGCTACATCATGACCATGACAGGATGCGAAAAAAAGCCATGGAAGAGGCTCTGGTTATCTTCTCTTACAGAAGAGGCTTTAAAAGCGGGTTTTGAAAATTTAAAAGCGGGCACTGACTACGACAATCTTTATGCGGCTGCTAGATGCAGAAGTGAATCGGATTGGATTGTAGGGCTTAATGCCACGCGCAATTTTACTGTGCGCTATGGGGGAGGCAAAACCCTTTGGAGTGTAGGGCGCGTGCAAACTCCTGTTTTACAAATCATTGTCAAGCGCGATGATGAAATTCGCCATTTTAAACCGGAATCTTTTTGGGAGCTTTTTACAAAGTATCGAGATGTTGCCTTTAAATTTAAGGGAGACCGCTTTAAAACTAAAGAAGCTGCAGAGGCCGTTCTTGAAAAAATTAAAGAGCATTCTCTTGTTGTAGAGAAAGTCACTATTAAAAATGAAAATGAGAACCCTCCGCAGCTTTACGATTTAACAGAGCTTCAAAGAGATATGAATAGGCGCTTTAGTTTATCTGCTGCAGATACCCTCCAAATTGCGCAAACGCTTTATGAGCAAAAGCTTATTACCTATCCAAGAACCGATTCTCGCTATTTAACAAATGATATGAAAAAAACAGTTGTTGAAACGCTTGAACATTTAAAGAAAAGCCGCTCTAAAGATATTGAGCCTTTAAATTTAGCCGATCTTCCCTTTTCTAATCGTATTGTAAATGATAAAAAGGTGACAGATCACCACGCTTTAATCCCCACAGGAAAACCTACAGGTGTTTTGCCCATTCAGGCTCAAGGGGTTTATGAGGCGATTGTCACAAGATTCATCGCTGTTTTCTATCCTGTTTGCATAAAAGAGATGACAACAATCGATGCTGTTTCAGAGAAAGAGCCTTTCCAAGCCAAGGGGGTAAGGATTGTATCTCCTGGTTGGACAGTTCTTTATCCCAAAAAGAGTGAAGACAAGGAGATCCAAGAACTGCCCGCTTTCCAAAAAGGGGAAGAAGGCCCTCATGTGCCGTGCGTCACAGAAGGTAAAACGAGCGCTCCTTCTTCCTATAATGAAAACTCTTTACTCGGCGCTATGGAAACAGCTGGAAAGCTTGTAGACGATGAAAGTCTTAAAGAGGCTTTAAAAGAAAAAGGCATTGGAACTCCTGCCACACGCGCCTCCATTATTGAAACGCTTTTAAAAAGAGGCTATATCGAAAGGGTGGGAAAGGCCCTTAAAGGCACCGATTTAGGCCGTTATTTAATTGCCCTAATCCAAGACCCTAATTTGAAATCGCCAGAGCTTACAGGGGAGTGGGAGGCTAAATTAAAAGAGATAGAGCGCGGTAGGTTTAGCGCTTCAGATTTTATGCAAAAAATTGCCGAATTTACAAGGCAAGTGATTTTAGGAAGCGATCTTTCTAGGATCGATTATGGGGTTTATGGCTGTTGCCCCAAATGCAAAAGCCCTACTATAAAAGGAAAGAAGGGGTATGGGTGCTCAAAATGGAAAGAAGGATGCTCCTTTGTCCTTTGGAGTGAATATAAAGGGCGTATTCTTACCGAGCCCCAAGTGCGCAGCCTCCTTCAAAAGAAAATCCTTTTGCAACCGATTGATGGTTTTATTTTAGCCTTAAGCGAAGCTGGTGATTTAATGGAGATCCCCGTTCCATCTCCTGAGGGGAATAGGAATGCTTCCTCAGCGCCTGCTAAAAAACCATTTTCTCGCAAGCCTTTAAAATAATTTTTATATATAAAAATTATTGAGTGCGTGATAATGAGCTAAAAGAGGCTTTTCCTCAAACTGGGCAGTCTCTAACGCTCAAGGAGATTTTCATGTTAGGCACTATTTTAATTATTATTTTGATTTTGTTGTTAATTGGCGCATTTCCAACATGGCCTCATAGCCATAATTGGGGATATTATCCTTTTGGTGGATTAGGTGTGATATTAATTATCATCATCATCCTACTACTACTAGGACGAATCTAGAGACTTTTACAAAGAGGGATAAATTTCTTTCTCTCTTTCCCGTGTGCGTGCCCGTGCCCGTGCCCTTGCCCGATCTTTCTTTTTCGGGCACGCACACGGGCACGGGCACGCACACGGGAGAAGAGAGAGGAATTTATCCTTCTTTGTTATTCTTAACGTTTGGCGAATCTGTTCCCGCTTGGGTGGGCAGGTCTTCTGCCATCTGGTCTTGGACCTCTAGAAGGTTGTCTTGGGCCTCTAGATTGTTGCCTGTTTCCATTAGGGATTGGCTCGGCTTTGATTGAGCGGTCAACTTCGTAGCCCGGCTCTATTCTGCTTGGGATGTCTTTTTTTAGAAGGCGCTCGATATCATGTAAAAGCTTATGCTCATCGATGCATACAAGCGAAATAGCTTCTCCTTCATTGCCAGCTCTTCCTGTGCGCCCAATTCTATGTATATAATCTTCAGGCACATTAGGAAGCTCAAAGTTCACTACGTGAGGAAGCTGATCGATATCAAGACCTCTTGCTGCAATATCTGTTGCGACAAGCACACGTGTTGTTCCTTGTTTAAAATCTAAAAGAGCTTTGGTACGCGCTGATTGGCTTTTATTTCCGTGAATGGCCGCGGCTGTGATCCCATTTCCACTTAAATGCATGGCAAGACGGTTGGCCCCGTGCTTTGTACGGGTAAAGACAAGGACCTGCTTCCATTTGTTAGAGGAGATTAAAAAAGAGAGGAGGGTGCTTTTACGTTTATTATCTACAGGATAAACAAGCTGGGAGACAAGCTCAATAGGGGTATTATGAGGCACTGTCTCTACTGTTTTAGGGTTTGTTAAAAGGCCACTCGCTAGTTTTTTGATATCTGGAGAAAACGTTGCTGAAAAAAGAAGATTTTGTCTTTTTTGAGGGAGAAGAGCGAGCACTTTGCGGATATCGTGAATAAAGCCCATATCGAGCATTCTATCGGCTTCATCAAGAACAAGGATTTCAATTTTTGATAGATCAACTGTTCTTTGAGCCACGTGATCAAGAAGGCGCCCGGGCGTAGCAATGACGATATCGACTCCTCTTTGTAGGCTTTTTATTTGAGGATTAATATTGACTCCCCCAAAGATGACCTCCGATTTTAAAGGTAGGTATTTCCCGTACGTTTTTACGTTATCTCCTATTTGAGCTGCTAGTTCACGTGTTGGAGTGAGGATGAGGGCGCGCAAAGCCGGTTTATGCGGGTTTTTAGCGGTTTTCATGAGCTTCTGTAAAAGAGGAAGTGTGAAGCCAGCTGTTTTGCCTGTGCCTGTTTGGGCTCCAGCCATCAGATCGCTGCCTTCAAGAACAAGAGGAATAGCCTGCTGTTGTATAGGGGTGGGAGTGCTATAACCTTCTTCTTCAATTGCTTTAAGTAGTTCTTCTATTAACCCAAGTTCTTTGAATGACATCTTTAAATATTTCCTTTTTAGATTTTCTTTTGCGTAATAGTTTATATTATTAAAGACTTTTAACGTGAGGAAATAACACTTCGTACTACTTAAAATTTTATTTTTAAGTAGTAGGATGGGGAGGCCAAGTCATTTGAGCGACTCTCTAAAGACATCCAGTCTTAGCTATGAAGAAGATCTCAAAGAAAGACCTCTATTGATTTTGCCTCCAGAGGGAGGCACGAATCTACGTATTATCGATTTTCCCCCTGATGCCACATTTCTCCATAAACTTGGTAACTCTCCGCTTCCTGGCGCCGATACAGAATCACATCGCCATCCATTGATGCATAAAACTCCCACTATTGACTACATTATTATCTTATCCGGAGAGATCTATTTAGTCATGGACGAGGGAGAGACTCTTCTAAAACCCTTCGATGTTGTGATTCAAAGGGGAACCAACCACGCTTGGAGTAATCGCTCCAAGAGTAATTGCCGCATGGCTGCGGTATTAATCGCTAGTAATTAGATTTCAGTTTCCCCTCTATTAACATCCTTCCACTAGGCAATCGACGTTGCTAATATGCATGAATAATCAGTTTTTTCAATCACTAAATCGCAATTTCTTGATTTGGTGACTTAAAAATGACAGCATAAATTCATCACCAAATAAGGATTCAAAAAAACCTTAATGATAGGTACTGGCGCGCTCGTGCAATAGAAAAATTACTCATTTCTAATAGAACAGAAGCCTCTAAACTATCTCATCCATACCCATATGAATATGTGCACGCTGTGGGGGCATACGCATAAACCTAAAAAGAAAAACAGCAGGATGGACAGATGAAAAAGATTTTTTTCTTTCTTCTCTCTGTGTGCTCTGTGATCTCTGTGGTAAAAAATTATCACAAAACATTGGATCTAACGTGTTAGCACATTTTTTTACCACAGAGATCACAGAGCACACAGAGAGAAGAAAGAACCCTCCTTTTTCTTTTATCCTATCCATCCTAATATCCTGTTATTTTTCTTTTTAGGTTTATGCGTCCTGAGTTTATTTATAATTTGGGGAGGAGGTGGTCGCCGACGCGCAGTGCATTGGCGATGGCTGTGAGGGAGGGGTTTACAGCGCCGATGCTGGGGAAGAAGCTTGTGTCTACGATGTAGAGGTTATCGAGTTCGTGGGCTTTGCAATTGGTGTCGAGAACAGAGGTTTTAGGGTCTTTTCCAAAACGGCAGGTTCCTGCTTGGTGACCCACGCCTGCAATAGGGATGTCTGTTTTTAAATAGAGGTTTCTAGGGATGAGGTGATCCGGGTGCATGCCTAGATGGTTTAGCATGGACTTTAATTTCTCGTAGAGCTTTTGTTTGGGTACTTGGTTATTGAAGGTGTAGGAAAGGGTGATGTTGCCTTCTTTATCAACAGTGATGCGGTTTTTAGGATCGGGCAAGTCTTCTGTTGAGAGCCAAAAATCTACGGCGTGCTTGGCGATATCATTAAGAAGCATCATAGGCGCAAGAGCTGTTTCAATGGGTTTTTCTCCTCTGTACATTGCTCCTAGAGATTTCCCCACCATTTGAATATTTCCCATAGGAAATTCAAAGCCTTCCATTCCAAAATAAAAATCATTCAGGGCAATTGTTTTTTGGAACGATGTTAAATTTACATCTAAAGAGATAGCAAGAACTGCTTGGCTATTGTGGAACATGAAATTGCGCCCGACTTGATCAGATCCATTAGCAAGTCCATTTGGGTGTTTATCAGTTGCAGACATTAAAAGAAGCTTCGCAGAATTGGCAGCTCCGCAAGAGACAACAACAATAGGGGCTTTAAAGCTTTGGAGTTTTCCTTCTACTTCAGCCACAACTTCCGTGACACTTGTTCCTTCCGGATTCGTATTAAGCTTAAGAACTTTTGTGTTCCTTAAAAGGGTAACATTAGGATACTTAAGAGCTGGCCTTACGCCCATGGTCTCTGCATCGGATTTTGCATGCACAAGGCAAGGGAATCCATCGCATGTGTTGCAGCGAATGCATTTGCTAAAGGCTTTATCTTTTTCATTGAGCATTACCCCGCAAGGAGCTGGGAAAGGTTTATAGCCTGCTTGTTTTAAATCGTCGTATAATTTTTGGATCCGCGGTTCATTAGATACTGCCGGGAAAGGATACGGAGCAGAAGAGGGTGGTTCTGTAGGATCGATCCCGCGCTCTCCGTGAACAGCATACATTTGCTCTGCTAATGTGTAATAGGGCTCCATTTCGTCGTAGCTAATAGGCCATGCAGGAGAAATGCCATCGTAATGCTTCCTCTCTTGAAAATCTTCTTTTCGCAATCTATAAAGCGCTGCGCCATAGAGTTTGGTGGCTCCTCCTACAAAGTAGTGGACTTGGGGTTGAAAGGGTTTTCTTTTGTCATCAAACCACGTTTCAGGAGATACGTAGCGGTTTTCAACAAATACAGCCTCAGGACTCCAATTCTCTTTTTCTCTAACAAGAAAATCGCCCCTCTCCAAAATCAAAATCCGCTTACCCGAAGGCGCTAAGTGCCTCGCAAGCGTCCCTCCCCCAGCCCCACTCCCCACAATAATCACATCGTAATCCATACACCCTCATCCTTGGTAACAAAGAGAATAAATTTTTTCTCTTTGTGGTTTTCTTGTTTTTATAGGTTGCCGATTTTTCCTTTTATAAATGCACGTGGCGCGTTTTTTTGCGAAGCGAAATCGGCGTGTTGATCAATCATTTTAGCAATAAGTCCACTCCATCCCGTTTGGTTGCTAGCCCCAAGTCCAAATCCGGTATCTCCATGGAAGTACTCGTGAAATAAGATGTAATCTTTAAAGTGGGGATCGGTTTGGAATTTTTCGATGTTTCCATAAAGAGGGCGTTTTCCTTTTTCATCTTTTAAGAAAATATTGATCAGTCTTGTAGAAATTTCATAGCTCACTTCCCAAAGCGTGCAAAATTTTCCCGATCCTGTAGGGCACTCTACTTTAAAGTCATCGCCCAGATAATAATCAAACTTTTGCAGAGATTCTAGTAAGAGGAAGTTTAAAGGGAACCAAATAGGACCTCTCCAATTTGAGTTGCCACCAAATAGGGGAATGGTAGATTCGCCAGGTTCATAATCGAGGCGGAATTCTTTCATTCCTAGATGCAAAACAAAAGGCTCTTTTTCATGAATCTTTGAAACGGAGCGAATGCCATAGGGACTAAAAAACCTGTCTTCATCGAGCACTTTTTTAAGAATGATCTCTAGCTTTTTAGGAGTTGCAAGAGAGATTAACACTTGTCCTGTGGTATCAAAATTGCTTACATCTCCTATATGGAAAAGAAGCTCTTTTTTGTTTTCAATAAACCATTTAAAACGTTTTCTGTAATTGGGAAAGAGGGTATGCACGCCGGGATGGTTGGTAGCCACTCCAAATAAAGGAATGATCCCTGTTAGGGTTTCTTCTTTCATGGTAATACGGCTGCCATCGGGCATAATTAGAAGCCCGTAGTAGAAGCCATTTTGTTCATCCCAAAGACCATTTGTTTGTCCGGCAATGTTATTAAGAGCATCTGCGATATAGATAAAATGTTCAAAGAACTTGCTTGCCATATTTTCATAGACAGCATCATCAATAGCAAGCTCTAAAGAGATTTGTAAAAGGTTTAAGCAGTACATGCCCATCCAGCCAGTACCATCTGGCTGCTCAAGAAGTCCTCCTGCAGGGGGCCCAAGGGTGCGATCGAAAGCTCCAATATTATCAAGCCCAAGAAATCCTCCTTCAAAGACATTTCTATCGCCCGCATCTTTTCTATTCACCCACCAGCTAAAATTAAGGAGTAATTTTTCAAACATCTCTTCTAAAAATGCGCGGTCTTTTTTCCCGTAGCGCTTTTCTTCAATTTGGTAAATGCGCATCGCTGCCCAAGCATGGACAGGAGGGTTAACATCTCCAAATTCCCATTCATAAGCAGGGATTTGTCCGTTGGGGTGCATATACCATTCTTTAGTAAGAAGAAGCAGCTGCTGTTTTGCAAAATCAGGGTCGATCATAGCAAGAGAGATTGTATGAAAAGCTAAGTCCCACGCTGCAAACCAAGGATATTCCCATTTATCGGGCATAGAAAACACATCGATGGCATTTAAATGTTCCCAATCATGATTTCTTCCTTTTTTTCTTTCTTCAGGAGGAGGAGGCTGCCCAAGGTCGCCTTTTAACCATTTTTTGACGTTATAATGATAACATTGCTTATTCCATAAAAGGCCTGCAAACGCTTGTCTTTGCACGCTTCTCATGTCATCTGATAAAGGAGCGGGGGTAACTTTTTTATAAAAAGCATCCGCTTCTTGTTTACGCTTTACAAATAGGTCCGTAAAGGAGTTTGCAAAAGGATCTTTCACTTCGGCATTACTAAGGCGCAGTTTTATAACAGCTTTTTGCTTCCCTCCTATGCGAAGGATATGATGGGCTGCGGCTTTTGTCCCTTTATTTTCAGGGTTAATGGCCTCCTTGTCACTCCGAATAATGTAGTCGTTAATTCCGTCTTTAAGATAGAGGCTGGTGTTTGGAACATTATAGATTTTTTGCTTGTTCGTTTCATTATTGGTAAAAAGAAGAGCATTTGCTGTTTCAGCATAAAGCCATCTAGTTCCAAGATCTGCATGTGTGGCTTTAATAGTTTTAGAATTAATAGCTACAAGCTCTGGTTTTTTTTGTGTTGCATCAAAGGCCCACGTATTGCGAAACCAAAGGGTAGGAAGAAGATGAAGCTCTTCTTCTTTATCAGACCTGTTTTCAATGGTGATTTGAATGAGAATATCTTCAGAGGAGTCTTTAGCATACTCGATAAATACATCGTAATATTCATCGTGATTAAAGATGCCTGTATCTAGAAGTTCATATTCAGGGTCTTTACGGCTGCGTCTTTTATTTTCGGTGACAAGATCTTCGTAAGGGAAGGGAAGCTGAGGATACTTATAGAGATATTTCATGTACGCGTGAGAGGGAAGATTATCTAAATAGAAATAATACTCTTTAACATCTTCTCCATGATTCCCTTCTTTGCCAGTGAGTCCAAAAAGACGCTCTTTTAAAATGGGGTCTTTTCCGTTCCAAAGCGCTATAGAAAAGCAAAGCTGCTGCTTATCATCGGAGATGCCTGCAATGCCTTCTTCTCCCCAGCGATAGGCAAGCGATCTTGCTTTGTCATGCGTTGTATATTCCCAAGCAGTACCTTTGGGACTATAGTCTTCCCTGACGCTTCCCCATTGACGCTCGCTTAAATAAGGGCCCCATTTGCGCCAAAAAGCCTTTTCGGCAAGCGCCTCCTCCAACCTTTTTTCTTCCTCTGTCATCATCCAACTCAAGTTCTTGAGGTTAATATTTTTTTACCAAGAAAGAGGAAGAGAAGAATTAACAGGATGAACAGGATAAGGCAGGATATACAGGATGAAAAAAAGATAAAAAGAGAGAAAATCTTTCTTTTTATCTTGTCCATCCTAATATCATGTTATTTTTTTCTTTCTTTCCTCTGTGCTCTCTGTGATCTCTGTGGTAAAAATTTATCGCAGAACATTGCATCTAGTAGATTAGCATAATTTTTTACCACAGAGATCACAGAGAGCACAGAGAAAAAGAAAGATTGTTCTCTTTCTTCATCCTGTCTTTTTATCTTTCTTTATCCTGTATATCCTGCCTTATCTTGTCCATCCTGTTAATTCTTCTCTTCTTCTTATCTCTTATAAGCCGGGGCTTTGGTGCATCATGCCGCCATCTGCAAAGAGGGTGGTGCCTGTCATGTAGGAGGCTCCATTGCTTGCCAAAAAGGCCACGACGCTTGCAATTTCTTCGGGTTTTGCCATTCTGCCTAAGGGGATGGCGTCATTTAGTCTTTTCATAAGAGCTGGGTCTTTCATGGTGACAAGATTAATGGGTGTTGCAACAGCTCCAGGGCCAACGCCTGTAACAAGAATGCCGTGCTTAGCAAGCTCTAAGGCAGCTGTTCTTGTAAGCATGCGCATGCCTCCTTTCGAAAGGCAGTAAGCGATGTTTCCTGGCATAGGCCAATCTTCATGCACAGAAGTGATATTAATAATTCTTCCGCCACCGCCTTGTTTAATCATCTGTTTTGCGGCAATCTGTGTACCAAAAAAGGCGCTTTTTAAATTGATTTCCAAAACCTTTTCATAATCAGCTTCTGTAGTATCAAGAATGGAGGTACGCGTTTCTACCCCTGCATTATTAATCATAATGTCTATGCGTCCAAACTTTTGAACGGTTGTATCGATGAGTTTTTGCAGGTCAGCTATTTTACTCACATTGGCATTCACTCCAATTGCCTGATCTCCAAGAGCAAACACTTTTTTTTCTAATGCATCTGTTGCTTCTTCATGAGAGATATAATCGATGACAATATTAGCCCCTTGTTTTGCAAGCTCAAGCACAATAGCAGCTCCAATTCCGCTATTTCCTCCGGTGACAACTGCAACCTTTCCTTTTAAATTCATGTTTTTCTCCGTTTAATAAAAAAAGATAATATTCCACATAGAAGCGCTACACAGGCTGAAAGCGCAAAGATGGTACTTAGATTTATATGAAAAAATGTTTCTAGAGGCCCTACTCCAAAAGCGCCAATGCCATATCCTAAAAGATAAAGCGCAATTAAAGCGCCCGCAATGGATGCTTTCATAGACGGGAGCTCCTCATTTCCAAAGCTAATTGTTAAAGGAAGAAGCGCTGAGCATCCAAGGCCAGCTAGTCCAAAAAGTAAAATCCCTAAAGCCCCTTGTCCAGGAGATAGTTTAGAAATAAAAAGAAAGATGGCAGCGAGTAAAAAGGGAAGCGCGCGATAGGTAAACTTTGTAGGAAAGATTTTTTCTATGGAGGCAAAAAATAATCTGCCAAGCGTTGCCATAGACCAAAAAGCTGTTAAAGCAAAGGAAGCCATAAAAGGGCTTACCCCCACATCTTTATGCATATAAATGGTTGCCCAGTTTCCATTAACGGTTTCAACAATTCCGTAAAGAACAATAAAGAGCGCAAAGAGATAAAATTTAGGAGGCACTGTTATTTTCTTCTCGCGTTTAACCTCTATTGTTTTGTTGAACGCAAGAGAGAGTGTAAAGAAAAGAAGCGCTAACAAGAAAACGCTTAAAAGAAGGGGGAGTCCCCACCAAATGCCAAGCCCAACAAAGATAATGATAAGAAGGGGGGCCAAAGCCGTTCCAAGTCCTAAAAGAGTATTGAGAATAAGCGTTGCAAAGTCTACTTTTTTGGGAAATAAAAGAGCTGCGAGCGTATTTAAGCAAGGAACTGTTAATCCAAATCCAACGCCTAAACACGCTGTTGCAAAAAGTAAAAGGGGATAGGCAAGAGCTTTGCCCATAAAGAAATAGCTACTTCCAAGTAAAATCATCGATAGCAGGTTAAAAAGAAGGCCTAAGAGAAAAACCTTTTTGATGCCAAGATGTTTAGAAAGGGTAGAGCTTAAAAAAGAAGCCCCAATAGATAAAGCAGCTTCTGGAACAAATAACGCTCCATAGGCAGTATTAGAAAAATTAAATTGCGCTGGACTTGTAAAAATGGTGCTTGCCGCGGGGAAGGCTACAAGTCCAATTCCTTGAATAAGTCCGCTTAAATACACTGAGGCAATTTCTTTTTTTTCTGCTTTTTTCATTTATCTATTTCAGCTGCAGGTTTTGCCCCTTTGGTGTTTAACTTAATTGCCCAAACAGAATCGGAAGAGCAGATAAACAAGATATTATTGTCTTTGCCTCCAAAGGTTAAATTAGCTGTTTCTTTGGGCATCTTAATTTTTCCAATGAGCTTCCCTTGAGGATTAAATACTTGGACTCCGTCTAGGGCGCCCACATAAATATTGCCTGATGCATCAAGGCGCATGCCATCTGGGAAACCGGGCGAGACGGTTGCAAAAAGGCGCTGGTTCATAATGGTTTTTCCCTCAGGGCTTACATCAAAAGCGTAAATGGCGTGGGGGTTTTGTTTGTAATAGGTGCGAGGTGCTTGAATAGCTCCGCTATCGATGATATAGAGAATTTTTTCATCGGGGGAAAAAGCAATCCCGTTGGGCATTCTAAGCTTACTTGTAACGACTTGGAGCTCTTTTGTTTTAGGATCAAATCTATAAACGTTATTGGGTAAATAACACTCTTGAGGAAATTGCAAGCATCCATAGCCTGGATCGGTGAACCAAACGCTTCCATCTGATTTGACGACTAGATCGTTTGGGGAATTAAGTGGTTTTCCCTGATAAAACCCTACAAGAGTAGACACTTCGCCATCAAGACTTGTTATAGAGACTCTGCGCCCTGTTGTTTCAGCTGTTAGAAGCTGCCCTGTTAAATCAGCTGTTTGCCCATCGGCAATGCTTGAGGGGTGTCTAAAAACAACAGGTGTGCTCCAAGAAAGAGGAGTGATTTGATTATAAGGTTTAATCCCGTGCCAGCGCATGATGAGGATGTTGTCATTGATTTGGTCGGTAAATAATAAATAGCCTTCATCGCTATCTTTAACGGATAAATAAACGGGGCCTTCTGTAAAGCCAAATCCTTTAGCAAGATGGATAAGCTTAGGTTGGGCCCCAAGAATTTTAGCAAATTCATCGGAGTACACCTCAAGAGGAAGCTGCGGCGTTTCTGAAACAGGATAAGGAGGGTTGTTAGCTACCTCCGCATAAAGACCCATTACAGCAAGAGCCATCACCCATAACATTTTCTGCATCCCCACCTCTCTTGTACACCAAAAATTTTATTGTATACAAACAGATGCACAAGTCAAGAACGAAGAAGCACAAAGAGAGATAAATTTCTCTCTCTCTTTCCCCTCTCTGTGGTTTCTTGTCTCTGTGGTTAAAAAAATGCGAGCTCTTGAGTGCTTAAGCCTTAGCCAAGAATTAACCACAGAGACAAGAAACCACAGAGGAAGAAAGAGAGGGAGATTTTTTTTATTTTCTCTTTTGTTTTTTTGTGGGGCAGGAGGTTTTGCCGAGTAGGTGGTAGATGATGCACCAGCTCATGAGGGATTCGAAGAGGACGAAGAGGGCGATGATTAAGGCGATCCAGCTTGAGTAGAAATAGGCGCAGACAAGTAGGATGATTGCAAGAGATAATCTGATTAAGCGCCCTTGCGTATCGATGTTTTTTTTCATAGGGCTTCTTGTAGTTTTTTTATGATGTCTTGAAGTTCTTGTTTGGCATAGGGCTCACGCACTTTGTGGTCCCAAATAACGCCTGGCCAAGCAGGGTCGTTTTCAAAGCGTGCAATGACATGGATGTGAAGCTGAGGGGTTTTATTTCCTATGGCGGCTACATTAATTTGTGTAGGGGTGAACAGATTCCATAACACTTTTTGCACATGGTCTAGCTCCTTTAAAAGTTCTAATTGATCATTTGGGGAAAGATCCATGAGTTTGGAAACATGAGGCCGTTTAGGAATTAGCAAAATCCATGGATAATTCTTTTCATTTTCAAGAAGCACTTTGCAAAGAGGATAATCTTTTAAGAAGATCTTGTTAGCAAAATTAGGGTGAAGTTCAAAAGTCATAAAGTCCAAAGTGAGTAACAATAAAGTCTGGTTTATCGGTAAGAGGTAAATCTTCTACCACAAGTTCTATATCTTGGTCTTTAATACGCTCTTTCATGACACCTGTTTTTGTCACAAGCGCTGTTTTCATGCCAATGCTTTTTGCTCCTCGAATATCTGTTTCTGGCGTATCTCCTACCATCAGAATATCTTTGGGTGTAAATTTCTTAGGAAATTTGGCTAACGCTTGTTCGTAGACAATAGGGTAGGGTTTTCCAATGAAATGAACGGAGGCCTTTTCAGCGATGAATAAATGCGCAATAGAGCCTTGCCGTACAACTAAGCGAGGAGGCGCCCCTTCATGAGCAAATAAATCAGGATTCGCACATAGAACAGGAAGGTTTTTCTTTGCCGCTTTTTGCACCATTTCTAAAAAATCTTCCGGCTTTTCTTGATCTTTTCCATTGATATGAGGAATAGGAACGTAAATGAAGTCTGCCTCTTCAATGCTGCTTACTTCTTTATATTCCGTGCCGTTAAAAATAGCTAGGTGTGAAGAGTATTCAGGGTGGTCAGGGGTAAAAAGAATGTAGGTTTTTTTAGGGGTTTCAAAGGGGAGCTTAGTAGAAGATAATAAAGCTTTAGTAACTTCTCCTGAAGTGAGAATAAAGTGGTAATGCACTCCTTCTAAAACCCCATATTTGGCAAATTTCTCTTTTTCTACTAAAGCTAGTTGGGTGGTATTTGATAAAATGCCTACAATTTTTCCTAAAGAAACGATTTTAGCCATCGTTTCTTTAGCTTGAGGGAGCATTCCTGTAGCACTCGATCCCCAAAATACTCCGTAAGCATCGAGTAAAAAAGCATCGAACTTCTCTATTAGGCTAGGCAAATTTGTCATAACATCCTTTTTTCACTTTAAACTTTTAAAAGCTGCACATTGTCTCCAAGCGCTTTGATATCCGCGTTATTGATATCACAAACATCTTTGAAAGTAACTTTGCGCTCGGCATAGGCTTCAAGTTGTTGCATAGAAAGATCGAGATCGAGATCACTATAAAAAAAAGGGATTTGCCTAGATGCAAAACTGAGATAGTTAGCCATATGTTTAAGTGTAATATTTCCGTTTTTTTCTCTGTACCATTTTAAGTCTTGTTCTGAAAGAAGAGAAGAAGGATGCCGATTAAAGCAGAAGTTAAAATGTTCTTCATCAGATACTTCTCTCATCAAATATTTTGCAAGAGCTTTTTTGGAGACAGGTTCGATTATGTCTTTATCATGATTAAAGTTAAAAATTTTTATGTTTGATATAGGCTTTCCTGTATACCAAAAAAAATCTTCATGCGAAATATGCCTATTAATCGCCAGTTTATCAAACTGATTACCACTTTTTATGAAATTGATTTTATGTTTTAAGGTAATCTCTCCTTTGATCGAACGGAGCCACGCCTTTTTTGCCCTTGAAAGAACATATTCATGAGGAAGATCAAAGTTTGTATTATAAAGAAGAGTATTTATTTCGTAAGGGGGAGGTCCTTTATAATGAGTTAAAAGTTCATCTAGGCTAACGGTACTATAAGGTTCTCTGCCGTTATTGACGCATAGGAGTTCTCTTAAGGTACATTCTCTATTTAAAAACGTAGATAATTCTTCTGTTGTTACAGGTTCATTTAATTCTTTATTCGCATTGCAATTGATCCATTCTTGGAAAGAAACGAGGCGTTCTAAATAACTATCAAGGATTTCTCTTTTGATCGGCCTTTCCAAATCTGCTAAAAGTGCTCCAGGTCCAGGCCATATTTCAACTGTTTGAGCATTTAGCCATTCATTAAATCTGTTTTTCATTGTAACAGGATGATTTAAATCTCTGTTATTTCTGAAATTAATTAACTCATCAGGAGTAAGCTTTCTGTTTAAACGGGATTCATGCTGCTCTAAAGTAACAAAGGTTGACGGAACAGGAATTAAATAATTTACTTGCAAAGGTGTAATAGATAACATATTGATTTCTCCAAAAAACAAAGAGAGTATAAAGATAAACAGATTAAAACCAATGAGTTTCTTTGGTATTAAATTATTTCTTATCTGCTTCTGTATTAACGGTATTTGTTAATATGTATTAATATATGTATGCAATATATGTTTTTGTGTGGTATATTAATCTATATAAGGAGGCGTGCTATGAGAGAAGCTGGTCAGAAAAAGGTTCATGTAACTTTTTCTATTCCTGTTGAGATAAATAATTTATTGCATGCGGTTGTAGAAAAACGGGGATTAAGCGATTTTGCTGCAAAAGCCTTGCAAAAGGCTTTGGACGAAGAAAGGCAAAGTCTTAAAGATGCTTATGCAGCTGCAAACAATGATCCGGATAGGAAAAGTATTCTGAGTGATTGGGAAGCTTTAGATAGTGAGGGTTGGGATGAGTAAACATCCGAAACGTGGAGATGTATATTGGACTAATCTTGATCCTACTATAGGATCTGAAATTAATAAACGCCGTCCTTGTGTTGTTGTATCAAATGATGCTGGGAATGAAGTTAGTCATCGTGTAATTGTTGCTCCTATAACTTCTTCTGTTCGGAAGGTTTTCCCTTTTGAAGTTCAGGTTGAAGTGCAAGGAAGATCCTGCAAAGTTCTTCTAGATCAGATACGTTCAATAGATAAACAAAGGTTATCTAAAAAAATCAGCTCCTTTGATAGAGAAACTGTGATTTTTATCGATAAAGCATTGAAGATAGCCCTAGGATTAAGTTAATCATTTTTCTTTTTTTGAATTTAAACCACTATATACCCAAAAAACTTCAAAAGTTCGGTAAACTCATGATTTTGGCTAAGGTTTTAAGGAATTGGCGGCAAGGAAACGATAAGAGTGATAGAATGATAAGAATGATATTTTTTTAGGTCGTTAGAGAAGGCTCCTTTGTTAATTCAAAATGTGGGAAATTATTTTTTTCTTCATCATTCATATCATTATATCATTTTTCTTTCTTCCTCTGTGGTTTCTTGTCTCTGTGGTTTATTCTTCACTAAGCTTAGAAAAGCTAAGACTTGCATTTTTTTTAACCACAGAAGGGTTGAAACCACAGAGGAAGAAAGAGAGAGAGAAATTTTGTTCCTCTTTGTTTTTTTTGTGGATCGTTAAAGGATAAAAAATTACTTTGATTCCATATCATGTGAGGCAGAGTCATGGCTAAATTATTAAACACTTTAAATACCTTAAAAACTCTTGGGGGGAAACGTTACTATTACTCTCTTCCTTCTATTGAAGAGCAAAATATTGCCAAGATTAAGCGCCTTCCCGTGTCGATTAGGATTATGCTTGAGTCTTTATTGCGCAATTGCGATGGGAAAAAAGTGAGAGAAGAAGATGTGCGCAAACTGCTTTTTTGGAATCCGAAAGAAGGCGCAGATATTCCTTTTGTTGTAGCGCGTGTGATTTTACAAGATTTCACAGGGGTTCCTCTTCTTGTAGATTTAGCTGCTATGCGTGAGTGCGCAAAAACACTCAAGAAAGACCCCGGAATTATTGAACCAGAAGTTCCTGTAGATTTAGTGGTTGATCACTCTGTCCAAGTAGATAGAGCCGGAACAAATGATGCCTTTCTTTTTAATATCAATATTGAGTTTGAAAGAAATAAAGAGCGCTACACCTTTTTAAAATGGGGGCAAGAAGCCTTTAAAACGTTTAAAGTTGTCCCTCCCGGTATTGGAATTGTGCACCAGGTGAATTTAGAGAATATAGCAACAGTTGTCACTTCTAAAAAAGTAGAAGAAGGCACTCTTTTATATTTGGATACGCTTGTAGGAACAGATTCCCATACGACGATGATCAATGGCCTTGGCGTTTTGGGCTGGGGCGTTGGCGGAATTGAGGCGGAAGCTGCCATGCTTGGCCAGGCAGTAGCTATTTCTTCTCCTGAAGTGATAGGCGTTCATATGGAAGGAAGGCTTAAAGAAGGGGTCACAGCTACGGATTTAACACTTCGGGTGACAGAGCTTTTGCGCAAAGAAAAGGTGGTGGGTAAATTTGTAGAATTTTTTGGAGAGGGCGCCTCTAGCTTATCTGTTGCAGATAGAGCAACAATTGGAAATATGGCTCCTGAATATGGAGCTACTGTAGGATTTTTCCCCTCTGATGAAAAGACCTTAGATTATTTGCGCATGACAGGAAGAGAAGAAAAAGCCATTGCCGAAATTAAAGAATATTTAGTGGCACAAAATCTTTTTGGGATTCCTAAGAAAGGGGAGATTGATTACACAAAAGTATTATCCCTAGATCTTGCAAGCATTAATCCTTCTGTTGCAGGACCTAAACGCCCTCAAGATAGAATTGATCTTCCTCATATTAAAGAGACCTTTTGCAAGCTTTTAAAAACCCCTATTAAAGAGGGTGGATATGGAAAAGAAAAAGAAGAGTATTTGCCAAGGGTGGTAGTTCATGCTGATGGATATTTTTCCTTAAATCACCACCATGAAACAGGAGGGATTACCAAGATTAATGATGATAATTCCTCTTTACATTGGAGTGAATCGGAGATGGTGGAAAACCGCCCGAACACAGAAGCTGTTGTCAATCCGGGGTATACCAAGGCAAGTCCTTACGATGGCGTTCTTTCTCATGGATCTGTTGTGATTGCAGCGATTACAAGTTGCACAAATACTAGTAATCCCTCGGTTATGCTAGCTGCAGGGCTTCTTGCAAAAAAAGCGGTAGAAAAAGGGCTTAAAATTAACCCTCTTGTTAAGACAAGTTTGGCCCCTGGTTCGCGTGTTGTGACAGATTATTTAGAAAAAAGTGGACTGCAAAAGTATTTAGATATTTTAGGATTTCATTTAGTAGCTTATGGATGCACAACCTGTATTGGAAATAGCGGCCCTTTAGATGAAAGAATAGAGAGCGCTATTAAAACATACGATCTAATAACAGGCAGTGTTTTAAGTGGAAACAGAAACTTTGAAGCGCGCATTAATAGCGCTGTGAAGGCAAATTTCCTTATGTCGCCTCCTCTTGTTGTGGCTTTTGCTCTTGCTGGACGCGTAGATATTGATATGGAAAAAGAACCCCTAGGAAATGGTTCTGATGGAGAGCCTGTGTATTTAAAAGATATTTGGCCTACATCTAAAGAAATTGAAGAGACCGTAGCAACAAGTCTTGATCCTAGTATGTTTAAAAAACGTTATGCCCATATTACAAACGATAGCCCTGTATGGGAAAATATAGAGGTTATAAAAAGCCCCGCTTATCAGTGGGAAGAAGATAGCACCTATATTCAAAAACCCCCTTATTTTGAAGATTTTAGTTTTGAGATAAAGCAGGCAGCTCCTCTTAAAGGAATGCGCGTGCTTGCGATTTTTGGCGATTCTGTAACAACAGATCATATATCGCCAGCAGGCGCCTTTAACAGCCACACTCCCGCAGGAGAGTATTTACTTTCTTTGGGTGTAAAGGAAACAGATTTTAATAGTTACGGCTCTCGTAGGGGCAACCACTTTGTAATGATGCGCGGCACTTTTGCGAATGTACGGTTAATGAATAAAATGGCAGAAGGAAAAGAGGGGGGCTACACAAAACTTCTTCCTGAAAATAAAATCATGACCATTTTTGAGGCTTCAGAAATTTATAGAGCCAAAAAAACGCCTCTTATTATTTTTGCAGGTAAAGATTATGGAATGGGAAGCTCAAGAGATTGGGCAGCTAAAGGCACAAAGCTTTTAGGTGTACACGCTGTTGTGGCAAAAAGTTTTGAGCGTATTCATAGAAGCAACCTTATTGGAATGGGCGTTTTACCTTTAGAATTTGAAGGAGAAGACCTAAATATCACAGGCGATGAAGTCTTTAGTCTTTCTGGCATAGAAAAAGAAATCATTCCCCACCAAGCAGTCACTTTGGAAATAGAGAAAAACGGACAGAAAAGAGAAGTAAAGCTAAGAGTTAGCATTTATACACCCACAGAAGCTGAATATTACAAACATGGAGGAATTTTACCCTTCATGCTAAGATCGATCCTCTAAATAAACGTGCCCGTGTGCGTGCCCGTGCCCGTGCCCGAAAAGTTGTTTTATGTAATCCAATTTTTTTGTATAATTTCTTTTTTGCTGAAGAGTTAACAGAGAGTTTGAAATAAAATGTCTGAGACCCTATTAAGAAAAAAGCCATTAGTTTTAGATCATGAGAAGCTAGACGTTTACCACGTAGCTTTAGAGTTTGTGATATTGACAGATAGAATTGTTGAGAATTTACCACGAGGTAGAGGCTATTTAAGTGATCAACTCCAACGTGCTGCATTATCAATATTACTGAATATTGCTGAGGGTGCAGGAGAATATTCCATCGATGAAAAAGTTAGATTTTATCGTATGGCTAAACGTTCTGCAACAGAATGTGCCGGAGTTTTAGATGTATGTAACCGATTACAACTTATAGAAGAAAAACGCTATGAATTAGGCCGTGAATTATTGATTCGTTTGGTGTCCATGCTGATTAAGATGGCACAAAAATCCGGCTAACCGGGCACGGGCACGGGCACGAAAGGAGATTATACAAGATGTCTATGATTGAGTTTATTGAGGCGCTAACCAAGCAGATTGAAGAGATTGAAACGAAGTATCGCAATGCTTGGTGGAAGGTTGCAACAAGCGGAGAAGAGGGCGCTGAAAAAGAGCTTAAAGATGCGCAAATTGCGCTGCGCTCCCTCTTTGCTTCTAAAGAAGGCTTTGATATTTTATCGAAAAGCACACTTGATGCCCCTTTATTAGAAAGACAAAGAATTGTGCTTTTAAATGAGTTTCATGAAAACCAAATTTCTAAAGAACTCATTGCTCAAATAGTTGAAAAAGAAGTGGAGATCGAATCGATCTACACCAATTTTAGACCTGTGGTGGATGGCAAGCCTATTTCTAATAACGAACTTAAAAAAAATCTCTCCTCTAGCTTAAGTGTAGCCCTTCGCCAAAAATCGTGGGAAGCTTCTAAAGAAATGGGGGGCCAAGTTTCTCAAAAAGTTTTAGATCTGATTGCGCTTCGCAATAAAGCTGCAATAGAGGCTAAATTTTCGAATTTCTATTCCATGAGACTAAAGCTTCAAGAGATTGATGAAGAGCGCCTTTTTGCCCTGTTAGAAGAATTAGATAAACTTACCACTCCTCTTTGGAAACAATATAAAAAGACGCTTGATGAGGCTCTTGCTAAAAAATTTCAGATCGATGCGGCTGCATTAAGGCCTTGGCATTATAGCGATCCCTTTTTTCAGGAAGCTCCTCAAGAAGCTATTGATTTAGACCCCTTTTATAAAGACAAAGATATTGCTAAGATAAGCCAAGAATTTTTTAAGGCGGAAGGCTTTGATGTAGAAGATATTTTAAAACGCTCTGATTTATATGAGCGTGAGAAAAAAAGCCAGCATGCTTTTTGCAGTTGTCTAAATAGAAAAGAAGATGTGCGTATCCTTTGTAATCTTAAAGATAATGAATATTGGATGGGAACGCAGCTGCATGAACTTGGACATGCTGTGTATGATAAATACATCGATCCCTCTCTTCCTTATATTTTAAGATGTCCAGCGCATACTTGTACAACAGAAGCCATTGCTATGCTCTTTGGACGCCTTAGCAAAAGCCCAGAATTTTTAAAGACTTACTGCGCTGTAAAACCAGAGGCGATTGATCCTGTAGCGGCTTTATGCCATAAACAAAATGCGGCTAATCTTCTTGTATTTGTAAGATGGGGTCTTGTAATGGTGCATTTTGAAAGAGCGATGTATCAGCAAAAAGATGTTAAATTAAATACTCTTTGGTGGGATCTTGTAGAAAAATATCAGGAAGTCAAAAGACCAGAAAAGAGGGACTTGCCTGATTGGGCGGCAAAACTGCATTTAGCTTGCGCTCCTGCTTACTATCAGAATTATATTTTAGGCGAGATGACAGCAAGCCAGATTAAAGCCGGCATTGAGGAAACTTTAGCCCCCAAAAAAGAGCCGTTTATCTCTTCAAAGGAAGTCGGCACCTATCTTATTAAGAATCTATTTGCGCTAGGAGCTTCCTATCCTTGGGACGAAACCATCCTTTGGGCCACAGGCAAACCCCTAGACCCCAAATATTTTGCTAAAGACCTCTCCATCCTAGGATGAAACAAAGAGAAAAAAAACGTTCTTGAGAAGAATGGGGGCGTGCTCTTACAGGGGATTTTTTTAGAAACCTATCTAAGAGCTAGATTATCTGGCTGCTTGCTTTTCATCTTTCTTCTCTCTGTGTGCTCTGTGATCTCTGTGGTAAAAATTTATTGCAGAACGCCCGCATCTAACGTGTTAGCATGTTTTTTTACCACAGAGATCACAGAGCACACAGAGAGAAGAAAGATTATCTAATTCCTTTCTTTATAAAAATTGGCCCCTAATTCTTCCCAAGAACCATAAAAAAGCTCTTTTATAGGTGATCTAATAAAACAGAGCCGATTGTTATAACATCCCAGTTTCCTATGAAGGAAGAATTAATAGTCTCTTTGATTTTTAATAGATCGGA
>JABDCQ010000023.1 GCA_013288075.1 Chlamydiota bacterium
AGGCTTTAAGAGGATTAGAAGGGCAGGAATTAGAGCATATAAATAAAAGCCTTGAGATGGCTGCTGGGAAACTTGCTGCTAAAATTACTGGGTACGGAACTATTGCTACAGGTGTTGCCGAGATTGCCTTAGGCGCTCACGGCGCTGTAAAAGCTGAGCAAGAGCACGAGAATCATAAAACAGAAATTGCCCAAATCAAAAAGCATCACAAAGAAGAAAAACAAGTGATCAGTGCTAAATTAGATGTATTAGGGTTACAATTAGATGCGCTTCAAGCAGAAAATAAAGCTAATAAAGAACAGCTTTCTGGTCTTACTGCAAAAGTTGAAACGCTTGAAAAGGAAAAAAGCGCCTCGCGCTGGTTCTAGGTTCTAGGTTATTTCCAAATAATTTTTTTTATAAAAGAAAGGGCGTTCTGCTCTTTTTTTGCTTCTGTTAGCTTGTTTATGCGTAGGCTCGTGTCTTCTATTTTCTGTTTTAGAAGGGTGCCTTCTTCTCTTATGAGGATTGTTTGCTCTGTATAACGATCAATGCGGTTTAAAATGCGCTGTGTATCAGGGGTAAGCGGACAATTAGATTGATTGAGGGTTGGTGGGTTAATTGACATTATTTTCCTCTTTTTATTTCTATCTATTATTAATGTTTTTCTTTTAAGAATCAACTAAAATATTGTTTTGATATCTTGAAGTTGCGTGCAATTATTTAAGCGATCTGTAATACTTTACCTGTACCCAAATTTTGAGTTCACTTGGGTACATTCTTAAAATAATTTATAGTTTCTTTATGTGGCAAGTGATTGATACAGGAATAAGTAGCGCTGAAAAGAACATGGCTCTTGATGCAGAGTTTCTTAAAAATCTTTCAGATTCACAAAATCCTATCCTCCATTTTTATGAATGGGAAAAAGATAGTGCAACCTTTGGGCATTTTATTCAGCCTGAAGCTTTTTTAAATGTGGATAAAGCAAAAGAATTGGGTCTAAGCCTTGCCAAGCGTCCTACAGGTGGAGGGATTGTATTTCATCTTTGGGATATGGCTTTTTCTGTACTCGTTCCTTCTAGTTCTTCGCATTTTTCCCTAAACACTTTAGAAAATTACGCCTTTGTTAATGATATTGTTTTAAAGGCTGTAAAAACATTTCTCGAAGAAGCAGGGGGTCTTTTAATGATTCAGGAAGACATGCCTTCTCTAGATCCTTCTTGTGTGCGCTTTTGTATGGCCAAACCTACAAAATATGACGTTGTTCTAGAGGGAAAAAAAATTGCAGGGGCAGCTCAGAGGCAAACGAAGGCTGGATTTTTACATCAAGGAACAATTGCCTTAATGCTTCCTGATACGGCGTATTTAGAAGATGTCTTGCTTCCCTCTACAAGAGTTTTAGAAGCGATGCAAACACACACTTATCCTCTTTTAGGAAAAACAGCTTCAAGAAAAGAGCTTGAAAGAGCTAAACTAAGACTCAAACAACTTTTAGTGACATTTTTTAAGGATCTTGAATGAGCAAAGAAAAAACCGCAATCACTCCCACAAGAAAAGAGAACTACCCAGAGTGGTACCAACAGGTTGTAAAAGCCAGTGACCTTGCAGAGCACTCTCCTGTTAGAGGCTGCATGGTTATTAAACCTTGGGGCTATAGTCTATGGGAAAATATGCAACGTATCCTGGATGCTTTCTTTAAAGAGACAGGCCATCAAAATGCTTACTTTCCTTTATTCATTCCGCTTAGCTTTTTAGAGAAGGAAGCTTCTCATGTCGAGGGGTTTGCTAAAGAATGCGCTATTGTGACGCATCATAGACTAGAAAAGAATGCAGAAGGAAAACTTGTCCCTGCAGGAGAGCTTGAAGAGCCTTTAATTGTACGCCCGACTTCTGAAACAATTATTGGAGCGATGTTTGCCAAATGGATCACATCTTATAGAGATTTACCCCTTCTTATTAATCAGTGGGCCAATGTTGTGCGCTGGGAAATGCGCACGCGCCTTTTCTTAAGAACAACAGAATTCCTTTGGCAAGAAGGGCATACAGCGCATGCCACAAAAGAAGAAGCTCTTGAAGAAACAATGCGTATGCTAGGGATTTATAATGAATTTGCGCATAAATATTTAGCGATTCCTGTGATTAAAGGAGAGAAAACGCCTTCTGAGCGCTTTCCTGGAGCTGTTTCAACATTTACCATTGAAGCCATGATGCAAGACCGAAAAGCCTTGCAGTGTGGGACTTCCCATTTTCTTGGGACAAATTTTGCGAAAGCTTCTGAAATTAAATTCCAAACGCAAGCAGGAAATGTAGAGCATGCTTGGACAACTTCTTGGGGCGTTACTACACGCTTTATAGGGGCTCTTGTTATGGCTCACAGCGATGATGATGGGCTTGTTCTGCCTCCTCGTATAGCTTCGTCCCATATTGTTCTTTTACCCGTTATTCATAAGGAAGAGACAAAACAAGAGGTCCTCTCGTTTTGCCATGCCCTTGCAGGAGAACTTCGTCATATAAGATATTATGGACAGAATCTTAACGTGATTGTCGATGAAAGAGATCTGCGCGGAGGCGAAAAGACTTGGGGATGGATTAAAAAGGGGATTCCTCTTCGGATAGAAGTAGGTCCAAGAGATATTGCGCAAGATAGTTTTGCCGTTGCTAGAAGAGATAAGCGCCCTAAAGAAACAAGCTCTTATACACGCGGTGAACTTGTGCAGAACATAGAGAAGATTTTAGATGATGTGCAAAATGCTCTTTATCAAAAAGCACTGGATTTTAGAAACCAGCACATAAAAAAAATTGACACGAAAGAGGAGTTTTATGCATTTTTCACTCCTAAAAATAAAGATAACCCAGAAACCCATGCAGGCTTTGCTCTTTGCCATTGGAGCGGAGAGGCAAGCGTTGAAAACCAAGTGAAGCAGGACTTAAATGTCACGATTCGCTGCATCCCTTTAGATGCAGAGTTAGAAGCTGGCACTTGTGTGATTAGCGGTAAAAAAAGTGATAGACGCGTAATTTTTGCAAAATCTTACTAACAGGTAAATATGCTCGGTTTTTTTCGTAAGCACCAAAAGTTTTTTTTCATCTTTGTTACATGTATTATAGTTATCTCTTTTACCTTTTTTGGAACATTTAGCTCTCTTCTCTCAAATAGAGCAGCTCCAGATAAAGTTGTAGGTGTTGCTGTTGATGGCTCATCGATTTACCAAAATGAGTTAAGAGCATTAACCTATCTTCTAGATGGGGGACATGAACAAAAGGGCTATGTCTATACAGGAAAAATGCCTCTTCTTCTTAATGATGGGGTGATTCTTAAGGAATTTTTCCTTACAAAAACAGGCAATATTCTTGCGCAAAAGTATTTCTCCTTAATTAAAGACGATCTCCAAGAAAGAATGCAGAGAATTCAACATTATAAGCATTATACGCATCCCTCATCTTCTATGGTATCGGCAGAAAAAGTGTGGGAGCAGTTCTTGCCCGAAGTTAATACAGAATTAAAAAGTTTAAGGGAAATGAAAGGGGATGTGACCCCTGAGGTGTTTACTAAACTTTGCAATCTTTATGTTGAGCAATCTAAATTTCCTCCTGAATTTTTAAAGCGTTTTGTATTTTTTGCCGAAAGCCAACATGCCGGAGGAAAAAACGACCCTCAGCTTCAAAATGTGGACCTCTCTCTTTTTGGTTTCCATAGTTTAGAAGATTGGTTTGGTAAATCTTTTCTAGAAATTTCTGCCCAGTTTATTCTAAATACTTCTCTGATTGCAGAAAAAAAAGGGTATACCGTTTCTTTAGAAGAAGCGCGTAGAGAGCTTTATCAAAATACCTACTTAGGGCTTCAAGGAATTGTAAAAAAAGAAGAGCTTACATCACTTGATTTGGGACAATACGTAAGGCATGAACTTCAAGCGGTAGGCTTAAACGAAGAAGAAGGCGTAAAGCTTTGGAGAAAGGTACTTCTTTTTAAGCGCTTTTTTCATGAAGCTTCAGAATCTGTATTTGTAGATCCTCTGATGCATCAGCAATTTGCTTCTTATGCAGGCGTTGCCGCCCTTGTGGATGAATATCAATTGCCAGAGCACCTCCGCCTTAGAGATTTTCGAGCGCTTGCAAAGCTTCAAGTTTATGTAGAGGCTGTTGCTAAAACAAAGACTGCTCTTTTATTACCTAGAAGTTATTTATCTGTTGACGAAGTAGAGAAAAAAGCTCCGGAGCTTGTGCAAAGAACCTTTACAATGGAAGTAGCTGAAATAAAAAAAGAAGATCTTTGCTTAAATATTAGCCTAAAGGAACTTCTTGAATGGAAGCTTAAGGAAGAAAATTTTGAGCTTCTAAAAAGCGCGTTTCCAATTCTTGCGTCTAAGAAAGCAGAGACAAGAGAAGAGCGTTTTGCTGTTTTGGAAAAATTAGATCCTAAAGAACGCTTAAAAATGGATCGCTTTGTCAGAAACAAAATTGTAGATCTGCATCCGGAGTGGATAGATATAGCATTTGGAAGTGCCCCTTTAGAGAAAGAGACAGTCTCTCTTCGGGTGAAGGGCTCCCACCACCCATTTAAGGGCCTTACCGATACAAAGCAGCTTTTAAATACACTCCTTTCTTATCAGGGCACACCTTTAAGATTTACAGGGGATAAAGAGCATTTTTACACAGTTAAAACTGTTGAAAAAAGTAGCGAGAGACAAATTTTAACCTTTGTAGAAGCAAATAGAGATGGGACATTAGATGAAATGTTAACGCATCGCCTAGAAGCGCTTTACGATGGGGCAAAGCCTTTTAATGAAGTGAGAGATCAGCTTGCTTTAAAACTCTATCCTGAGCTTTTTAAAGCGATTCAAGAAGATACAGCCAAAACACTTAAAAAAGAAAATTCCCCTTCTTTAGATTTTTATGTAACGCATAGGCTTTATGCTTATATGCGAGATGCCGAAAAAGCCCTCGAGAAAAATCCTTCTGATCCTTATTGGGTAGCGAGTGAAAAAGGGCCCTTGACGCTTGAAAATCAGTGGCATCTTGTAAAAACAGAAAAAGAAATTACACGTGGAGAGGCTAGTGGTAAAGAAGATCTATTCTCTTTAAAGGAAAATACTTTTTCTAAAATGCATTTTGGCTCTAGAGGAGACTTAAGCTTTTCTTATCTTAAAGGCAAATCGGTCAAAGAAGAGATTGTTTTAGAAAAGGTTCAAGCTGTTAAAGAGGCTTTAGGTGTAGAGGCAAAAAGAGCTCTTATGCAAGAAATTGTTAATGAGATCTCTCTTAAAAAAGGGATTGTCCTTCAGCAAGAGGATGTACTTTGAGTAGTAGCCCTTTAGAAAATTTACCTCCTCTTATTCCAAGCGATTTTTTTGCTTTAACGTGCCCTATTCCTTATGCAAAAAAAATCCCTGAAAGAAGAATCCCCTATTTACCTGATAGAACAGATCTTTTAGGAGAGGAGGGGTTTTCAAAAGTAGCCCTTTTTTGGAATGAAGAGGCTCTTTTTATTAAAGCTGATGTGTATAAACCCTTCGAAGAAGCGTTATACCCCGATTTTAGAGAAGGAGATAGTGTAGAGGTTTTTATAGACACAAGAGATTTAAAAATGGCTGGTTATCCTACTAAGTTTTGCCACCATTTTGTATTTTTCCCCGTCGAAAGCAAAGATGTTTTTTCTAGAGAAGTGAGCGTTTTTCGGGAAGAAGATTCCCACCCTCTATGCGATCCTAAAGATCTTTTTGTAGAGGTAAAAGTAGAAAAACTATCCTATCAATTAAATATCACCATCCCTTCTCATGCTTTACATGGATATGAGCCTGCCTCTTTTAAACGCTTAGGATTTACTTATCGAGTAAACCGCTATCAAGGAGAGCCTGAGCATTTTGCTCTTTCTTCAACCTATTATCAGATTGAAAAACACCCAAGTCTTTGGGCAAGTTTACTAATGGAGGCCCCGTGAAATTTGTTGATTCGCATGAATGGATTTTTGTAGAAGAAGAAGTAGGCGTTGTAGGAATAAGTGTGTACGCTCAGAAAGAGCTTGGCAATATTGTGTATGTAGAACTACCCAAAGTGGGCTCTTTTGTTAAAAAAGGAGAAGAAGTAGCTGTTTTAGAATCCACAAAAGCAGCGGCAGATATTTATTCTCCTGTAACAGGCGAAATTGTAGCTGTAAATGAAGTTTTAAAAAGCGATATCACCCTTTTAAATACACTTCCGGAAACAGATGGTTGGCTTTTTAAAATTAAAGTAGCTAATGTACAAGAAATGGAATGTTTACTTAATGTAGAACAATACTTGGCTCTTATTTCTTAAGGATTTTGCTCATGAATACATTTGAAAAAATGCTTTTTTTAAAATCAATGCCCCTTTTTAAGTATGTAAAAGATGATGTGTTATTAGGCGTCGCAGCAGTTCTTGAAGAGCAGCTTGTTAAGCCTTCGGAAGAAATTATAAGAAAAGATGACCTTGGAACCATCATGTTTATGGTAGTTACCGGCAAGGTTAAAGTTCATGATGGAGCGCATGTCCTAAAAGAATTAGGCGATCATGAAGTCTTTGGAGAGCTCGCAGCCCTATCTCCTGAAAAAAGAATCGCCTCTGTTACAGCTCTAGAAGAAACCCTTCTCTTAAAAATCAGCAACAGCGTTATCTACGATCTAATGGAAATGCAAGCCGATCTTGCTAAGGGCATCATCCAAGTCCTTTGCCAAAGAGTGCGCACCATCTCCTCCGACCTCGGCAAAGCCATCGCCTCCCACTAACCCCAACAGCTCAACAAAGAGAAATAATTCTCTCTCTCTCTTCTCTTCCTCTGTGGTTTCTTCCCTCTGTGGTTTTTCTTTTGCTAACACTTGATCGCACAAAAACTCGCATTTAAGATAAACCACAGAAGGGTTGAAACCACAGAGGAAGAGAAGAGAGAGAGAATTATTTCTCCTTGTTTGTCTTTGCTGTAGCTTGGGGCTTGACGCGGTTTTTGCAAACATGCAAAATGGCGAGAGTTAAAAGTTAGAGGGTTGATGGGAGATAGGCGCAGCGGGAAGAAAAGCTTTTTTAGGGAGCATCGCTCTTTACTTTTTTTTCTGGGAGCATTTTGTTTAGCTGTTTTTTTCTTTCGTCACGCTTTTTTAGAGCTTGGGGTGAAATGCGCTCTACGGCAGGTTGCTGGAAGTAAAGAGGCTTTGCACTATGATAGCCTAAAGTGGGAAGAGGGAAGAGTTGTTGTAAGTGGTCTTAGCCTTAAAACGCCTTCTTACGACTTAAGCGTTGATCAGCTAGATGTTTCTTTAGAGGCAGATCTTTTATCTTTTTATCTTGAGCCTCATCTTTCTTTTCTTCATCCGACGATTACCTTAAAAGAGAATAGCGGCTCTTCTCCTCTTTTTTTAGGCATTTTTCCCTCTAGATTTTTGGGCGTAAAACTCAATGTTGATCAAGGGATATGCTCTATAGAAGGCGCCCCTTTTTATTTTGCTTTTAAAAGCTCTTCTAAAAAAACACAAATAGGAACGCTTCTTTTAGGCGATGACTTAGCTGACTTAGAAGAACATCCTTTAATTTATATGGATCTTGCTAAGGAAGGCGACTTTCTTTTTGCAAGCCTAAAGACTGAAGCTGCAGAGTGCTCTCGCCTTTTAAAACTCGCTTCTTTTTTTACGCCTCAAGAACTAAATAAATGGGAGACAATTGAAGGACAAGTAGAAGTTGATGCAAAAGCTGTTATTCAACTTCCTTTTCAGATTAAAGATCTGGTCCTAAAGATAGAGGCCTCGCATCTTGCTTTAGAAAATAAAACGCTTGGATTAAATGTAACAGCCTCTACTTTTCATACAGAATGTATCTTTCCTCTTGGGACGGAGAGCAGCCTTCCTTTTTGGAAAAAAATCAAAGGAAATTTCCATTTAGAAGAGGCTTTTGCAAAGCTAGGGCTCCAAAACTCTTCGCTTACCCATTTAAATGCGCATGTATTTCTAGATCCTCTAAGCGACCCTTTAATGGAGGTGTCAGCTGTGTTAACGCATAAAGAAGAGGTGTCTTCTTTAGCGCTTAAAGCGCATGGTTCTATGCACGAAGACCACACTTTTTGGGTGGATGGCTCTTTACTTTTAGATAATACAGAAACGCTTCTTTCTCTATGTAGCCCGCGCAAAGAATTTTATGTGGCTCAAGCAGAGTTAAAAGGTTTTAAAAGCTCTCAATTTAAACTTGTGCAAGATCTTTTGGGAGTTTGCTCTGATGTAAGATTTTCAGAAGGAATTGCGGAAGGAAAAATTATTGGATGTTTTAAAAAAGGTTCTCTTAGTGAAATTTCTTGCGAAGAGCTTAAAATACAAAATGGAGCGCTCTCTTACCTGCCCTTAAATATCAATGGATCTTTTAGAAACTTTTTTTGTGATGCGAGAGTTTTGCAAGGAGAATTAAGAGACCTTCACGCTGTTTTAGAAAAAGGAGATGTAAGACATGCAGATCTTAGCGCTTCAAATATGGACGCTGATCTTAAGGTGGTGGGAGGGGTTTTAGAGCCTTCTAAACTTTGCTTGAAATACAAAGATATCCCTCTTTATTTAACTTTTAAAGAAGAGAAAGGGGAGATAGAAGCGGAGCTTACCTCTACTTCCTCTTATGCCAAAATGGCCTCTTTATTCTCTTCTGAATTTGCCATTTTGGAAGATGTGGATATTTCAACCTCCTTGTTTTTTAAAAGAAAGAAAGGGGGAGCCAGCACTCTTAGCTGTACTTTTAAAAAATCAGGGGAAGAAAAAAGCATTTTAGAGTGGGGCTGCGCAGCAGAAATTCCTTCCTGTTTTCCTTTTAAAATGGAAAAACTACAGGGGTGGATTTTAGCTGAAAATTTATCTCCTTTTTTCTACGCTCCTTTTATTTCTATCGTCAATAAAGACCTTTCTTTAAAAGGCAATCTTGAAGTCATAGGGAAATTTAAGGAAGAGTTTTTAGAGCTTTCGTTGCAGGCAAAAGATGTAGCCTTTATTCACCCTCTTTTTGTTGCAGAAGCAAAAACTTTAGGGGGACAAAAACGCATTGAGCTTGCCTTTGATTTTAAAAATCAAAAATATAGCGGGCAAATTCCTTTAGAAAATGCTTCAATCAAAGAAAAAAGAATGGGGCTTTTTTTTGATAAAATTCATACAACACTTCGGTTTGAGAATACGCTCTTTTTTCTAGAAAATATCGAAGCTAATTATGAAGGACTAAGAATTGAAGCAGATGCCCAGGCTGAATTTTTCGCAGATAAGCATGCAGAAATTAAGCTTGTGACAACTAAGTTAGAGGGAAGCGCAGTCCCTCTTTATAAGCTAGCTTCCTCTTGTGGCTTTTTATCCATTCCCTTAAGCGGAAAAGTTCTTAGTAAAGAAAATGGTTTTTGTTTAGATGCGCATTTTTCTCTTTTAGAAGATCCTAAAGTAGAGTGGAGCTTTAAAGGAACCTTTATTGAGGGAATGGCTTCTTTAAATCCTCATATTTCTTTGCATAATTTATCGTTTGATATGGAGATTGCATCAGAGAGCCCTTCTATTAATATACAAAATATTAAAGGAGATGTCTGGGCTAAAGAAACCCTTCTTTATACATTGAAAGGAGAGCGCCTTTTTAAGGATGCTACCAAAGCCGAATTAACGATGGGGCTTTATGAAGCGCATAAAGAGGTTTGCTATATTTCTTGTAAAAGCGAGAAAAATCCTACGAAGGATTGGAAGCTTTGTTTTGCAAGCAACTCCCATATATTTGGCTCAAAATTAAATGTAGTGAATTGTCTTTTAAAAGAGGGGATAGGATGCACCTTTTTAGAGATGAAGCCGACTATTTGTGCACAAAGTTTTAAAGATCTTCTTCCTTTATTAAATCTGTCTTTAGGAGATGTGTCTTCTTTGAAACTCCAAGGAGAGCTTCCCTCTCACATCATCTATAATGCTCTCTCTGATGACCTGCTTTTTTATTTAGAGAGCAAGAATTTACAAATTAACAACACATCTTTTAAAAAGAGTGTTCTTAAAGGGAAAAAAACAGGACTAGAGTTCCTTATTCAAGAGTGTTCTTTAGACGATTTGGGCTTAAAAGCAGCGTTTATTCAAGGGGAAAATTCTATCGAGATCCCTCAATTTGAAATTTCTACCCCTAAGTCTTTTCTAAAAGGAGATGCTGAATTTTTCTTAAAAGATAAAACGTGTAAAGGACATCTTCAAGAATGTTTGCTTGATTTGGCTAGCATCCCTCAGTTAAACGGGATGAGCCCTATAAAAGGGGCAGGGATCATTAAAGGAGATTTCTTTTTGGATTTTAAGACCCCTCAAGAGCTCTGTTCTATTGATGCAGATTTAGGAATTTCCCTAGATTTAGTAGCTCCTTTTGCCTTAAAGCTAAAAAGTGAGGAGAAAATCCATTTACGCGCTCTTCCTTTAAGAGGATTTACCCTTGATGGATTAAATCTTATTTCCTCTGATAAAACAGCTTCTTTAAGAGCTAAAAAGCTAGAATACGACGGTAAATTAGAGAAGTGGAAGGTAAGTAACGCAAAAGCGTTTATCCCTGTTTCTTTTATTCCTTATCTTGAATGTGAAAAAAGTGTTTTAGCTACTCTTGATGCAGAGTGGGATCCTCAATCTTTTTCGGTTAACGGTTCGTTAAACGATGGATCTTATGGTTTTTCCAAATTATCTTTGCCTTTAAAACAGATCCTTTTTAAATGGGATCCTAAAACGTTTATTCTGGGTTGCAAACTAGAACATGAAAAGAAGCCCTTTTTTGCGCAGCTTCATTTGGATTTTTCTAAAGAAACGCTTGGGATGCTTAAAATTCAAGAAGATCTAAAACTTGAGGGGATAAAAATTTTATTTAAACCCGATAAGAAAAAAGGAATAGATATCCACTCCATTGGAGGTGTTTTAAGCGGCCTTGATATCCAGATGAAAAAACTCCCCGCAAAACCTTTAGAAACAGCTTTTACTGGAAAGATTTCGATAGATGGAATAAAGGCATTAGAGCTTCTTCCTAAAATGCTTCAAAAAGAGTTAAAAGACTTGAAGCTCGGAAAAGGCTATACCCTTGAAGGCGCTTTTATTTTAAAGGATAAAGCAGATGATCCTTTTCATTTTGAAGGGACTTTAAAAGGAAATATGTTTTCTATCTTTGGGATTGAATGTCAAAGGCTAGAGGCCGAATTTGAAGCTTCTTCAAAAAGAATTTACATAGGGAATGTACATGTTTTAGATGCGTCAGGAAATATGGAGATTCGAGAAATCAAGCTTGATAAAGCAGCCGATCATTGGAATATAAACATCCCCCTTATACAGCTTAAGGATTTTACTCCCAGTTTGATGGCTCAAGAAGGGGGGGCAAAGCCCAAAAAACCTTTTTGCATAAGGAATCTAAGCTTATTTAATGTATGCGGTAGTTTAAGTGATTTAACTTCTCTTAAAGGAAGCGGGCATTTTATTTTTACGAACCAAGATAAAAAAACGCCCCACTTTTTAGATGTTCCTCTAGATATTATTAAATCTTGGGGATTAGATTTAGGTTTGCTTACTCCCATTCAAGGGGAGATAGAGCTTCAGCTCATTGGGGATAAGGTTTATTTTTCTGAACTTAAGAATATGTTTAGCGAAGGAAAGCGCTCTGAATTTTACCTTGCCTCAGAAAACTCTTATGTTGATCTGAAGGGGAATATGCATATCGATTTAAAAATGCGCCAAGATGTAGCCCTGAAGCTTACAGAGCCTTTTGTTTTAACAGTAAGAGGAACGCTTAAGAAACCCCGCTATGGCTTTGGTACCTAAACTTCTTTCTCCCTTAGTTCATCTGCTCTTTCCTCCTCTTTGCCTCCATTGTGAAAAGAGGATGAAAAATCATGCGTATCCTTTTTGTTTTAGCTGTAAAGAAGAGTTAGAACTTCTTAATCCAGAGTATCGGTGTGTGCACTGTTTTTCCCTCCTTGAAGAAAAGAAAATGCTTTGCGAAAATTGCGCGCAGCAAAAAGCTCCCTACAAAAGAGTCGCCTCCGTTTTTGAGTATTTAAGCCCAGCTGGCTCTCTTGTTAAAGCGCTCAAATACCAAAGCCGTGTAGATTTTGCAAAAACCTTAGCAGCGTTTATGGTAATTCAGTTTGAGCAGCTTGGCTGGCCAAGGCCGGAGCTTATTGTGCCAGCGCCCCAAACGTGGCTTCGCAGCCTAGAGCGCGGCTTTAATCAAAGTAAACTCATAGCAGAGCATATGAGCGAGATGTTAGAGATAGAAATGCAAGACGTGTTAAAGCGCAAAGCGGGCGGCTTTTCCCAAAACAAGCTTAGTAAAGAAGCGCGCAAAGACCTTGACGAATCCCTTTTCACCCTCAAGAAAAACGCCGATCTCTCAGATAAAGTGATCCTCCTTATCGATGATGTCATGACAACCTCCTCCACAATCCGATGCTGCGGCAAAGCCCTCCAAGAGGGTCTCCCCAAAAGCATCTACGCCCTCACCTTCTGCTTCGCCGAAAAATAACCTGAAGAAAAAATGTTAAGCAAAGCATGAGCAATCTCTTTACGCGTTAGCACCCTTAGAGTGTATATGCATAAACCAAAGCCTATTTTGGCTTTTATTGACGCAAAGGCGCAAAGGAAGATTCGCAAAGGTTAATACAAAGAAGATTTTTAAGAATGCTTTGCAAAAAGCATTCTTAAAAATCTTCTTTGTATTAACTGTTGTATTAAGGGGATCAAAGGAAATTGACATAACAATGTTACCTCAATAGGGGTTGCATTCCTCTGAATTTCCTTAAAACAATAGTAAAAAATCTCGACCAAAGTCGAGATTTTTTACCTTTGCGCTTTCTCTGCGCCTTTGCGTCTTTGCGTCAATAAAAACCAAAATAGACTTAGGTTTGTGCCTATACATTCCAAAGGCGCTGAGATGCGTACTGGGCTTTCTGTACTCCGTTCGGAGCAGCCCAATAGAGCATTGAAAATTTTAGAGAAGAAGTTTTATCAAAAGATGGGAGTACCCGGTCCATTTGTGTTTCCCTTAGAAAGCGAAAGACCCCAGGTAAAACCTGAGGTCCAGACGCCGGTTGGGTAGTCCCGACCCATTTATGTCTTCATTTTCTTGAATTAATGATTTTTTTGCAATAAATTTTGATTTAGTTTTCGAGGTTGCGTTTGGCCATTTGGATTTGGCGTCTTAGGGTTTCGTCTTTTTCTACTTGTTCTGAGATTTTTTTCCAGGAGTGCAGAAGGGTGGAGTGGGTTTTGCCTCCAAAGGCAGAGGCTAGCTTCATAAGGGAGTCGCCCACTAGTTCCTTGGCTAGGTACATGGCTACTTGTCTTGGGAAGGCAATGCTTTTTGAGCGGGATCCGCTTTTTAAATCGCCCACTTTTACTTCATAAATGGTAGCAACGCTTTTTAAGATGTTTTCAACACATACTTTTTTTTGTGGAACACTTTGAAAAAGCTCGCTTAGTGTTTTTTCTACAATCTCTTCTGTGACATCAAGTCCCATAAGGCGCGAGTAAGCTGTTAAACGGTTTAAAGCCCCTTCTAACTGTCTGACATTGTTAAAGATTCTTTCTGCAATGAAGAAACACACTTTTTGAGGAATGCGGAGGCCCTTTTGTTCTGCTTTATGTTGCAAAATTGCAACCCTTGTTTCAAAGTCAGGAGCGCCTACTTGCGCAACAAGTCCCCATTCCATGCGTGCAACCATTCTCTCTGAGAGTTTGAGTTGGCTTGGAGGTTTATCGCTTGTAATGACAATCTGTTTATTCTGATTGATGAGAGTTTCAAACGTATTGCAGAACTCTTCTTCGAAGTTCGGCCTGTTTTGTAAGAACTGGATATCATCCACAAGAAGCACGTCTAAAGATCTGTAAAACTTTTTCATTCGATCAACTGATTTATTGCGTAAATTATCTACGAGGTCGTTGATAAAGCCTTCCGTTGTAATACACTGGATACGGACCTTTTTATGGTGATCTTTGATGTAGTGGCCAATAGAGTGCAAAAGATGTGTTTTCCCAAGACCTACTCCGCCATGAATAAAAAGAGGGTTGTAAGATTTTCCCGGGCGGTTAGCAACTCCCATAGCAGCAGATTTTACAAACTGGTTAGCAGCTCCTTCAATGAAGTTATTAAAGAGATACTGAGGATTTAGTTTTAACTCGGCTTGTGAAGGATTGTCTTGGGAGGGAGCTGTTTCTTTAGCAAGACTTTCGGTTGTGACTCCTGCTGTTTTCTTTTTAGCAGCAGCAATGACAAAAGTGATAGCTGGGTCTCCATTTTCTTTAAGAGGAAGAAAGGAGATCAAGTCGTTTTTGTAATTGTCGATTAAGTATTCTTGAACAAAGATGTTTGGCACTTCAAGCGTGATATTTTTGTCTGTGCTTTCTATGACTTTGATAGGAGCAATCCAGTTTTCATATTCAATGCTAGAGCAGCGCTCTTCAATAAACTCTACAAATTGTGTCCAGGTATCTTGAGGATTGCGCGTAAGCATAGGCCTTCTTGGTTTTCATCCAATCTACCAAGTCTCCGGATAAAGGGTCAATCAAGAACCAAGAGGGGCGGTTGAAGAGAGATGATTTTTTATTTCTCTCTTTCTCTTTTCTTCCTCTGTGGTTTCTTGTCTCTGTGGTTTAATCTTTGGCTAACCTTAGAGT
This sequence comes from Chlamydiota bacterium, assembly GCA_013288075.1. Classification (GTDB taxonomy): domain Bacteria; phylum Chlamydiota; class Chlamydiia; order Chlamydiales; family Rhabdochlamydiaceae; genus JABDCQ01. Next base: position 14,607 of record JABDCQ010000023.1, read on the forward strand.
TGCAAGAGGCTTACATTTTTTTAACCACAGAAGACTTGAAACCACAGAGGAAGAAAAGAGAGGAAAATAAAAAAAATAACTCTCTTTGTTTTCTTTAGGTGTAGGCGAGGAGGAGGGCGGATGATTGGTTTGCGATGTAGGGGTCGGGATTGGCGACAAGTGTTTTTGCTTGAGTGATTGCTTGTTTTTTGTAACCGAGGGCAAAAAGAGTTTTTGCTCGGTTAAGGAGAGTCGCTGCGTGGGTTGGATCGAGGCGCACTGCCTTTTCTAGATAATTAAGAGCCATGAGGTGGTTACCTTGCTCGAGGTAAATAGCGCCAAGTGTTTGCATGTCGTAAGGATTGTCAGGGGATAGAACAATAAGAGCTTCAAAGAAGGTGATTGCTAAATCGTACTTGCCTTGTTTTAAATAAGAGTATCCAACAAAGCGCAAATCTTCTATTTCTCCTATTTCCCACCCTAGAATCTCTAACCAATTAATTAAGCTCATTTTTAATCCTCTATCCTCTTTGGTATTGCGAGCGGCGTGCATTGACAGCCGAGAGAAATTTATCTAAATCGGACATACTATTCAAGAGCGTAAGAAGAATTTTTTTCTCTTTTTCTTCTTCTTCCTTCTCTCTTTTCATTTCCCATTCTCTTTGCTTATTACTTTTTTCTTCTTTATCTCCCTCTCTTTCTTGGGGAAGAAAATTTTTTACTTTAGTGATTTGGGCTTCTTTTTTTTCTTCTGGCCCTAGAGAGGGAATGATGTGGTAAGAAAAGAGGCGCTTTTTTTGCTCGCTATACTTAGGAGGAGCAAGAAAAGAGGCCCATGTTAAGTTTCTTTTTTCAAGGCCAAAAAGCTGCTCCACTTCAGAGGGAAAAGAAGGCGTTACAGACTCAATTTCTGCTTGAGGAGCAACAGCTCTTGATTCCCTTAAGAGGGCGGGATCGAGCTCTTTCTGGTCTTGGGCATACCTAGTAGATGTCTCTATACCCAGGTTGTCAATAGTGCGTGGAGCCATAATTCCCCTTGAGTGATGTTTGTCTCTTTGTATCTCGAAGGCCTTAATTTTATCAATAAATAATTTTAAAATTGGTTTTTAGAGAGTAAGAGAATTGAAATTCCCACCCATTCCCACTTTTTTTATTTATTTTACATCTTATTGGTTTTTAGCTATTTGCGATTAACCAAAACAGCTGTTTTTATAGATACTCAAAAAATTTTCCCAGAAAACAATGGCTAAATTTAGGTTTGAGTGTTAAATTGTGGGAAAATGTGGGAATTATGGGCAAATTCTTCTTCAGCGGTTCTGTCGATGCTAAGTTAGACGATAAGAATCGCTTTGTACTTCCTCAGCAAATGCGCTACGGACTCATCGAAGATGCCGTCTTGGAGTTTAGCATTGGCCTTGGACTTGGAGGTTGCCTTGCGATTTATAGAAAAAGCGATATCGATAAGATTGTTGAGAAATTCCAAGCAAAACAACACTTAGGGAAATTTCAAAAGTTCTTTACTCTATTCTTTTCAACACTACATCAAACGACATGCGACAAAGTGGGAAGAGTGATTATCCCGGGTGTGCTTAAAAAAGCTGTAGGGATGAACGAGGAAATTGTCATTGCAGGGGTGCTTAATAAAATTGAGCTTTGGCCAAAAGAGAAATATGCGGCCGACTTATCAGCTCTTTTAGGGGGCAAAGACCCAGAATTTAATTTAGCTAGGCTTACCGAAGATGCTTTTGCGCTATTAGATGAGGAAGAAGGCGAAGATGAGTCTGAATAAGAAGCCTCATCAATCGGTTATGCTTAACGAATTTTTATCCTTTTTCGAAGGGAAAAAAATTTCAGTGTTTTTTGAAGGGACACTTGGGGCTGGAGGGCATGCGAAAGCTCTTTTAGAAGCTCATCCCGAGATAGAAGTTTATATAGGGTGTGATAAAGACCCTGAGAGTTTAGAGATTGCCAAAGTGAATTTAGCTCCTTGGAAAGATAAGGTAGAGCTTGTTCAGGGCGATTTTTCAGACCTCGATGTTTATCTTAAAAAGAAAAAAATAAAAACAGTTGACGGCTTTTTTTTTGATGTGGGGGTTTCGTCTATGCAACTAGATAAAGGACATAAAGGGTTTAGTTTTTCAAAAGAAGGACCTTTGGATATGCGTATGGATCCTTATGGCGATGTAACAGCTGAGTACATAGTCAATACCTTTTCTGAGAAGGAACTAGGTAATCTTTTCCGTGAATACGGCGAAGAAAGACAGTGGAAAATGGCTGCAAAAGCAGTTGTTGATGCAAGAAAAAAAGAGCGCATTAAAACAACAACAGAGCTTGCAAACATCATTGTGGAAGCCTTTCAGAATAAAAGAGGAAAGCTTCATCCAGCAACACTCATTTTCCAAGCTTTGCGTATTTGCGTGAATAAAGAGCTAGATGCCCTAAATATGGCGCTTACTAAATCTATCCAATTTCTCTCGAAAGGGGGAAGAGTGGGTGTGATTAGTTTTCATAGCTTAGAAGATAGAATTGTAAAAAACGTATTTAAAGATGCTTCTTTGGTAACTAAAGACGAAAAGAAAAAAGGAAAAGCGGCTCTTTTACACATCCTTACAAAAAAACCTCTTCAAGCAACGCTTAATGAGATTAAATTTAATCCAAGATCAAGAAGTGCAAAAATGCGTTTTGCAGAAAAAATGTAACAGTGGACCTATATGAATAAAGGCACAATTCTTCGCACATCGGCATGCATCTTTACTTTTGCTCTATGGCTTTATTCTTATATTGAAAAACAAAATGAATTAACAGATTTCCGCATTAGAATCCCTGAGCTTGCAAAAGCTGTGAAGGGATTGCACGAAGAAAATATTCGTCTGCAGTATGCAATCGATCAGTATGAAAATCCTCAGCATCTTATTGAGCTTTCTCGTCATGTAGAATTTGCTCATCTTAAGCACCCTCTAGAAAAAGAAGTCCTCACCTGCAAAGAAGGGCTCGCCATCTACCCTGAAGCTCCTGCCAAAAAAGAAACTCTCTCCATCAAGCCTAAACACACCTTGGCCGCCCACGCCAAGTAACCCTAGCATTGAACAAAGAGAGGTAAATTTTTCTCTCTCTCTCTCTCTTCCTCTGTGGTTTCAAGTCTTCTGTGGTTAAAAAAATGCGAGTCTTTTGGACTCCTGGTCTTAGCCAAGATTTAACCACAGAGACAAGAAACCACAGAGGAAGAGAGAGAGGAAGAGAAAAAAATATTCCTCTTTGTTCAGCTTATGACTGGTTTTTTAAAGCTCGTCGAGTTCTCTGTTATCGGTAGGGATTGCTCCTGTAAATATACACCATTTTTCTTCTAGGTTAAGCTTTTTGTCTGCGTAGCCAAAGATGCCAAGTGTTGCGATATTTAGCGTGCTATAGGCTATCTGCTGAGTGGAATGACAGGTAAGCTCTGATCCTAATGAGATCATTCCGAGGGAGAATCCTTGTGCTTTTGAACTATTGAAAATGCCTGAGAATATAGAACTCACAAATCCTATAACAAATAAAGCTAATCCTGTAATCAATTTTACTACGGAAAAAATGTTTTTCGCAATAGAAGGAAGTATCCCTATAACAGGAAAAAATTGTTCTGCTCGGTTAAGCGGGTGTATGATTTTTTCTTCTAGTGATTTACTTGCTGTGAAAATAGGGTGGTTAAGAGTTTGTGCAAGTACTTGGCTAGAATCTTTTGTTGCAGTAAGAACCTCTGTTAACCCAAGTCCTAGTCCTTCTGCACTTGTTTTAAGTCGTTTTAGTGCCTCTATTTCGTCGCTCAATTCTACTTCAGTCTCAGCTTCTTTTTTGTTTTTAAGAGGGTAATGAAACATCCCGAGTGTTAGAATATTTAGCATTCCTTGGGCAGCATGACCAACACCTAGTGATGTAGATCTAGATCCCATTTCGAATATTTCAAAGAAAAAATGGGAGATTTTTGGATGCTGAGCCCACTCTGTTAAAATACCGCCAATAAACCCAATGATTTGAAGGGCTAGCCCGCAAATAGCTTCAGCAGTTCCTAAGATTACCTTGGGAATAGAAGGAATAATCCCTAAAACAGGACATTTTTTTTCTGCATTGCATAGGTGCTTATAACAGGAGCCTTTGAGTCCATGGTATTTAGCAAAACGCGAGGTTATATCATTTATTTGTTGCAAGGGGGTGTAATTGGGAACAATTTCATGAAGAGCCTTAAAACAATCCGTCCATGCACTATATTCAGAACATGTAATGGCTATTGACATAATATCTCCTAAAATTTTTTTAGTATACTATATCATCTTAATGAATTTATTTCTTGCGCATTCTTTATTTTAAAAAGCTAGCCATAATTCTTTGTGCGTTAGTGCCTCGGATATAAGAAGAGAGAAATATCCCTCTTTGTTCATCTGTTAGTTGCAAGGAAATGGGTTAGCAGGTATTTTTTTGTGATGGGTGTGTGATGATCAAGAAAGATAAGAGACTTGGGTTTAGTGCCATTGCTGTAGGCAAACGCCTTGTGTGGATTGCCATTTTCTTGTTTTTTCTTTTTTGCGTTCTTGTGCTTCAGTTTTATAGAATCCAGGTGATTGAAGAGGAGAAGTGGACAAGAGTTGCCAAAGCGCAGCATCAGCTCCTTATTATAGAGCCTTTTAAAAGAGGCTTATTCTATTCGAATACTTCTATTAAGCCTGGACACCCCGATGATCCTCAGCCTTTTGTTATTGATGTTTCTAAATTCCATCTTTTTGTCGATGCGCTTGCCATCCCGCCTGAGGCTAAAGAACCTATTGCTGCAAAGCTTATCAGTTTGCTTGGGCTAAAAGGCAAGGAAGCTGAAAAGTTAAAGGGAGAGCTTTTTAAAAAAAGCCGTAGTCGCAAGCTTGCTATGTGGCTTGATAGAGATAAAAAAGAAGAGATTGAAAAATGTTTCTCTCCTTTTTTCCGGTTAAAAAAAATCCCTAAAAATGCGCTTTATTTTGTGCAGGATTATAAGCGCTCTTATCCTTTTGGCAAGATGCTTGGCCAAGTATTGCATACCGTTCGCGAAGACCGCGATAAAGACACGCATCAAAGTATTCCTACAGGAGGGCTTGAGCTTGTTTTTAATAAAATTCTTAAAGGCAAACAGGGAAAAAAACTTCTTTTGCGCTCTCCGCGCCATCCTCTAGATACCGACAAAATTTTATCCTTGCCAGAGCACGGCGCAGATGTGTATTTAACAATTAATCACTACCTTCAAGCGATTGCGGAAGAAGAGATTGTAAAAGCTGTTAAAAATGCATCTGCTAAGGGCGGATGGGCGATCATGATGGACCCTTATACAGGGGAAATTTTAGCTCTTGCCCAGTATCCATTTTTTGATCCTTCGGATTATAGGAAGTTTTATAACGACCCTGTTTTAAAAGAAGAGACTAAGGTAAAGGCCTTGACAGATCCCTATGAGCCTGGCTCCACTTTTAAGCCCATTACAATTGCCATTGCTTTAAAGGCCAATGAAGAGCTTAAGAAAAGAGGTAAAGCTCCTATTTTTTCTCCTACAGAAAAAATTGCTACTTCAGCTGCTCATTTCCCTGGGCGTAGCACTGTTGTGAAAGATACGCATAATCATCCCTACCTCAATATGTATATGGGCTTGCAGAAGTCTTCTAATGTCTATATGGCCAAGATGGTGCAGCGCATTATTGGAGCGCTTGGAGAGAAATGGTATAGGGAAGCGCTTCACGATATTTTTTCCCTTGGGGAGAAAACAGGCATTGAGCTTCCGGGGGAAACAGCGGGACTTTTACCAACACCTGGAAAAAAACATCCGAATGGTGCTTTAGAGTGGTCCGGAGGAACTCCTTACGCTCTTGCTTTTGGCCACAATATTATGGTCAATGGGCTCCAGATGCTAAAAAGCTACGCCGTCATTGCTAATGGAGGGTTTGAGGTAAAGCCTACCATTGTAAGAAAAATCGTAAAGTCTAGGCCCGAAGGAGAAGAAATTCTTTTAGATCATACAGGTAAAGAAAGGGCGGCAGGCTTTAAACGGGTGCTTGAAAAAAGCGTTTGCGATGAAGTGATAAAAGCGATGAAGCTTGTCACAAAGCCGGGGGGCACAGCTTCAAGAGCCGATATCTATGGATATACAGAGGCAGGAAAAACAGGGACTTCAGAAAAAATTATTCAAGGCAGATATTCAAAAAATATCCATTTCTCTACTTTTATCGGCTTTGCGCCCACTATTGATCCGCGCTTTGTTTTAATTGTAGCAATTGATGAGCCAGAGAGTAAGTATATCCCAGGGCTTGGGAAAAACCAGCATGCAGGGAATTGCGCAGCCCCGGCATTTAGAGAAATCGGTGCTAGAACGCTTCAATATTTAGGCGCCCAGCCCGATGATCCCTATGGATTTCCTGTAGGAGATCCTCGCTATAATGCAGAGAAAGCTGATATGATTCCTACGATACGCACATTAAAAGCGCTTTACGAACAGTGGAACACAAAATGAGATCTAAAGATGAGACTAAAAACACTTCTTAAAGACCATTTGGAATTAATTAAAGGTTCCAAAGATGTTGTCATTACAGGGATCACTTCCCATTCGAAAAAGGTGGCTCCGGGAAATCTTTTTATTGCTAAAAAGGGAATGACACATAATGGCTCTTCTTTTATAGCAGAAGCGCTAAATGGAGGAGCTGTTTGTTTATTAACAGACATGTACGATCCTTTTCTTAAAGGAATGAGCCAAATTGTAAGCCCTAATATTGAAGAGATAGAAGCTTTAGTGGCTTCCCGTTTTTATGGCCATCCTACGAAAAAGCTTTTTCTTGTAGGTGTTACAGGGACTAATGGAAAGACAACTTCTACGTACATGATTAAGCATCTTTTAGATGCATTAAATGCAAGCTCAGGTCTTATTGGAACAGTTGAGTGGATTGTAGGAAAGCAGCACCTTCCTTCCTCTCATACAACACCTGATTTAATGACAAACTATAAGTTATTTCACGACATGGTTCAAAACGGCTGTAAAGCTGCTACAATGGAAGTGTCTTCCCATGCTTTAGTCCAGGGAAGAGTCAGAGGCATTGAATTTGATGTAGCTATCTTTACCAATTTAACGCTTGACCATTTGGATTATCATGGAACGATAGAACATTATGCAGCTGCTAAAGCTAAATTATTTTCTCAGTGCAAAGTGGCTGTAATAAACCAAGATAGCCCTTGGGCTTCTTTCATGATAGAGAAATGCTCTTCTAAAGTACTAACTTATGGCATTACCTCTAGCTCAGATGTTCAAGCGTTAGATATAAAACTTAAGGCAGATGGCACTGAATTTACAGTAAGCTACAATCAAGAAAAAGTGCTTTTTAAGACTTCTTTAATTGGAAGATTTAATGTGTATAATGCACTTGGTGCTATTGCTGTTTGTCTTGCAAAGGGAATTTCTCTACAAAAAATTGCGTCTTTACTCTCTTCTTTCAAAAGTGTGCAGGGGCGCCTTGAAAGAGTAGAAAATACTAAAGGGATTCATGTGTTTGTCGATTATGCTCATACAGATGACGCTCTTTCTAATGTTCTTCTTACACTAAAAGAATTCGCCCAAGGAAGGCTTATTACTGTCTTTGGCTGTGGAGGCGATAGAGATCAGGCAAAACGTCCCAAAATGGGAAGCGTTGCAGAAGCTTTGTCAGACTATGTGATTGTGACATCTGATAATCCGCGCACGGAAGATCCGCTCCAGATCATTAAGCAAATTCTCGTTGGTATTAAAAATCCCAAGCACATTTTAGTTGAACCTGATAGAGCCGAGGCTATAAAAAAAGCCTTAAGGGCTGCAAAACCAGGAGACATTGTCCTGATAGCTGGTAAGGGCCATGAGACCTACCAAATTTTCTCTGATGCAACCCTCCCCTTCGACGACCGAGAAATCGTCCGAGAACACTTAAGATAAACAAGGAGAAGGTTTTTTTTCTCTCTCTTTCTTCCCTCTGTGGTTTCTTGTCTCTGTGGTAAAAAAAATGCGAGTCTTTTGGACTCCTGGTCTTAGCCAAAGATTAACCACAGAGGGAAGAAACCACAGAGGAAGAAAAAGAGAGGGAAAAAAAATTTACTTCTCTATGTTTTTCTTAAGGGTTTTGTGTTCACTTGGGTATACAATTGACCTTAATGTAGAAGTGAAATATCTTTAGTGAATACTCAAACAACTTGAAAAAATGAGAAGTTTTCTTAAGGTAATTATTTTTTTTCTTCTTGGCTTTGCTTGCATTGGTTATGGAGCGATTTCTAAACCTGCCATAGCAAAGAAATCAGGGGCTTCCTTTACAAAGCTTCATGCACTCCAGTGTAAAAAATCTGCTTATCAATTATCTCAATATGAAAACCAGTTGATTATTTTGGACGCAGGGCATGGAGGAACAGATGAAGGGACAAAAGCGAGCACTGTTTTTGAAAAGAAAATCACCCTTATAACAGCGCTTCTCGCTAAGCAGTATCTTGAAGAACTTGGCTATAAAGTGAAGATGACGCGCACTTCCGATGTGTTTTTAGCTCTTCCTAAAAGAGTTGCCTTAGCTAATCAAGCGGGGGCAGCTCTTTTTGTCAGTATTCATTATAATCATTCTAAAAATGATTTAGCAAAGGGTATTGAAGTATTTTACCCTGATGCTAAACAGCTTTGGAGAGCGCATGCCTCAAAGAGGCTTGCTCGCTGTGTTCTTTCTCAGTTACTTCAAGAAACAGATGCTCCTTCACGAGGGGTTAAAGAAGGGAATTTTCACGTGATCCGCGAAACAGAAATGCCAGCTGTTCTTATTGAAGGGGGCTTTGTTTCGAATTTGGAGGAAAGGGAGCTTCTTAAAAGCAAAGAATATTTAGGAAAAGTGGCTAAAGGAGTAGCGCAAGGGATTCACAGGTACCTCCGCTCATAATTAAAAAAGGATAAAATACAAATGGGACAAGCAGATATTGGATTAATTGGTCTTGCAGTAATGGGACAAAATCTTGTGTTAAATATGAATGATCATGGCTTTACAGTGGCCGTATTTAACCGTACCGTCTCTAAGGTAGATGATTTCTTAAAGGGACCAGCTAAAAATACCAAGGTAATAGGCTCTCATTCTTTGGAAGAATTTTTTAAAGCTTTAAAAAGACCTAGAAAAGTGATGCTAATGGTGAAAGCTGGTCAAGCAGTTGATGATCTTATTGAAGAATGCCTTCCCTTTTTAGAAAAAGGAGATATCGTCATCGATGGAGGCAATAGCCATTTTCCCGATTCTGAAAGAAGAGAGAAAGCCCTAAAAGAAAAAGGGATCCTCTTTATAGGCGCTGGCATATCAGGTGGTGAGGAAGGAGCGCGTCATGGCCCTTCTATCATGCCAGGCGGGAATAAAGATGCTTGGGCCTCTATTAAGCCTATTTTTCAAGGAATTGCTGCAAAGGCAGACGATGGCACCCCTTGCTGTGATTGGGTTGGAGAAGGCGGCGCTGGACACTATGTAAAGATGGTACATAACGGGATTGAATACGGCGACATGCAAATTATTTGCGAAGCTTACGATCTTCTCCAAGGTGTTTTAGGTTGCAGTGCAGAAGAAATGAAAGATATTTTCATAGGGTGGAATAAAGGAGAGCTAAGTAGTTATCTTATAGAAATTACAGCCTCTATTTTTGGATACAAAGATACAGATGGCAAGCCTCTTGTCGATAAAATTCTTGATGTAGCAGGACAAAAAGGAACGGGCAAATGGACAGGAATTTCTGCTCTTGATTTAGGCATGCCTTTAACTCTTATTGGAGAAGCTGTATTTGCAAGATGCCTTTCTGCCTTAAAAGATCAAAGAGTTGCAGCTTCTAAAGCTTACCCTTTTAAAGCAGCTCCCTTTAGCGGAGATAAAAAACAAGTCATTGAAAATATTAGTCACGCTGTTTATGCATCCAAAATCATTAGCTACGCTCAAGGCTTTATGCTTATGCAAGAGGCTGCAAAAGAAAATAAATGGCATCTTGATTTAGGCTCTATTGCCCTTATGTGGAGAGGGGGCTGCATTATTCGAAGCCAATTTTTAAACGATATAAAAGCTGCCTACATGAAAGACAGTAATTTACAATCGCTTCTTTTGGATCCATTCTTTAAAAATGCTATCTCAAAATCTATGGATGGATGGAGAAAGACAATTGTCCATGCTGTTAATTGGGCAGTCCCGACGCCTTGTTTGAGCACTGCTTTAGCGTTTTTTGATGGATATCGAAGAGAGAGGCTGCCTGCAAACTTGCTTCAGGCTCAAAGAGACTTCTTTGGCGCTCATACCTATGAAAGAATAGATCAACCAAGAGGCAAATTCTCCCATACCAATTGGACAGGCACAGGAGGCGATGTCTCCTCCTCCTCCTACAACGCCTAGAGGGTAGATAGGCGGGATAGAAGAGAGGTTTTTTTTCTTTCTTCTCTCTGTGTGCTCTGTGATCTCTGTGGTAAAAAAATATGCTAACACGTTAGATGCAATATTCTGCGATAATTTTTTACCACAGAGATCACAGAGCACACAGAGAGAAGAAAGAAATCTTCTTTTCTTTTATCCTGCTCCACCCTGTTATTTTTTTTCTCTGGGGTTAGCTTACTTCGCAGTGGTCTAGGAAGATGGTTGGCTTATCTTCTTCATCATCAAGGTCTAATTCGAAAATTTCTTCTACTTCTATAGGAGGAGAGCTTGTTTTCACGGGAGCTGCATTTTCATTTGTGGTATTATTAGAAGGGCTCATGCTTGGATTGGCTTTTTCCGAACCCTTAGCAAGATCAACGGCTTCTTGTATTTCATTAAATAAAGGGCCATTAAAGATCGTAGTCGCTTTTACAAACTCCCCTTCTCTAGAGAGAGGTTCGTCTGGACCGATAGTCTGAAGGGTGTTTGCTAGCCTTAAGAATATATCAATAGTGATTGCTTTTTTAGGGGTAATTTTAAGCTCTTCAAAAATAAACGAAGAAATCTTTTTGATTGCCGCATTTCTATCAGGAGAAGGAAGCATGGTAATGAGAAGGCAAATGCTTTCTATCAGAGAGCCTTTTTCAGAAGTCTTTTGGTTTTTTGAAGCTTCTAGAAGCTGTGCTAATGCGTCTAATGTATGAGGCTTGATTATTTCTCGAATGCTTTCGGAGACGGAAGAAATGATGTGATCCTCAGTTCTAACATTTTCTCTGTAAAAGGCTTTAGCTTCTATAAAAAGAGGCAGAGTTTCTTTGAAAAGGGAGCGTTCGAACATTTTTTCAAGTTTAAGCATTTGGTCGTAATACTCATTTCTTGCAAGTGTATTCTGCAATAAAGGGGGAGTTATTTCAAAATTTTTATAGGCTTCATTTAAATGATTATTTAAATCCTTTATTGCTTTAAGAGCCTGAAAATTGGTGTCGATGTTTACTTTAAAAGTGATGTTTTTTGTTTCTTCTTCTGACAATACAGTTTTTGCGCCTAAACAAAGCGTTTTAGCATGTGCATGAAGGTCTTCCCGGTTTTGTTGAAAAAACTTAATGTTCTCTTTTTCTAGGTTGTTTATTTCAGAAACAATTGCCGTTAACTGCTTATCAAAAATATCTTTAATCTTGAAGGATTCAGGCAATCTTCT